>JBGCDN010000755.1:0-6509 GCA_045105495.1 Planctomycetaceae bacterium | reverse complement strand
TGGGCCAGATCTGCATCGTTGTCGTAAAAAACTTTGGCTGCCATGAACGTGACTTTCTCGATAACTCTTGTTGATTCTGATGTATCTCAAAGCGGGCCCGCGCGTACTGCGATCGGAACTTCCTAAGCCAATGGCCGCCGCTGAACAGTGGTGTCGATGTGTGGCTACTTGGTAGCCGCTTCCGATGCCGGTTGTGCTTCGGTTGGATCGGAAGGAGGAAGGTCGTCCGTGATGTTCTTCTTACGAAGCATTGCGATTCGGCCGGTACGAACCATTTCCAAAATGCCGAAGGGTCGCATAATCTCGATGAAAGCTTCGATCTTCGATTCTTTGCCAGAGATCTCAATCATGATCTGGTCAGAACCCACGTCGACAATTAAGCCGCGGAACACCTGAACCAATTCTCGGATTTCCGACCGCGTCCCATTCGCGGTACTGACTTTGAGAAGCATGAGGTCACGTTCGACAAAGTTCTCATCAGAGAAGTCCAGCACTTTCACGACTGTGACAATCTTCTCCAACTGCTTCCGCACTTGTTCCAGAACCTTCTCGTCGCCGTTGACGACAAATGTGATTCGGGAAAACTCGGGATTTTCCGTCGCCCCGACCGCGAGGCTATCGATATTGAAAGCTCTTGAAGCAAACATGCCGGAAACATGAGCCAGCACACCTGGCTGGTTCATTACAAGAGCTGATAGAACGTGTCGCATTACCTGATATCCTGTCCGAAGTTCGTCACCCGCACACACACTTCGCGCGCGGAGTAACAAGCGAATCGCCATACTAGGATCGCCTGGCCCAACACTTCAACAGGGGCCGCGGCTGTTTGTGGCGATTACAAAGAACCGAAAAAAACATCGTCAAAAGGCTGTTCACGCAATGGATGCAAACCACAAAACGTTCCTCAATGACCTGCTGAACGCTCCGGGACCGTCGGGATACGAAGAACCGGTGCAGGCGGTTGTTCGTGAGTGGGTCAGTGAATTCGCGGATAGTGTCGAGACCGATTACCACGGCAATGTGATTGTCGGTGTGAATCCGGAAGGTTCTCCGCGAATCATGTTGGATGGGCACAGCGACCAAATTGGCCTGTTGGTGAACCATATCGACGACGACGGCTATCTACGTGTCATTCCAGTCGGCGGCTGGGACGTGCAGATGTTGATTGGTCAGAAGCTGCAGGTCTGGACCGAATCTGGCCCGGTCAACGGAGTGATCGCTCGCAAGGCAATCCACCTGCTGACGCCTGACGAACGCAAGACGGTTCCTGAAATCAAACATCTGTGGATCGACATTGGAGCCTCTTCAGGCGACGAAGCAAAGGAGTGTGTCGCGATCGGCGACCCTGTTACCTTCGAACTTGGAATGCGGGAACTAAAGAACGACCTGATCGCCGGAGCCGCCATGGACGACCGAGTCGGCGTGTGGGTCGTCATGGCCGCGTTGAAGCTTGTGAAAGAAGCGAATCCGAAAGCCGCTGTGTTCGCAGTCGCAGCCGTCGCCGAAGAGATTGGTCTGCGGGGAGCCAAGACAGCCGCCTTCTCAATTGATCCACAAGTCGGAATCGCCGTTGATGTGACGCACGCGACAGACTGTCCAACGATCGACAAGAACGAACACGGTGACATCAAAATCGGCGGCGGTCCCGCCGTCGTTCGTGGCGCGAACGTGAATCCGGTCGTGTTCAAACAACTAAAATCGATATCAGCCGAGAAGAACATTCCAATCCAAATCAACGCCCTCGCCAGAGGTGCCGGCAACGACGGCAACGTGATTCAAGTGAACCGCGGCGGCGTTGCGACTGGTCTGGTGACCATCCCAAACCGATACATGCACAGCCCGGTTGAAGTCGTCTCTGAATCCGACCTTGAGAACGCCGCAAAACTCATCGCGGAGTTCTGTTTAAACATCGACGAGGAAACCGACTTCACTCCGTAGGCAAAGGGACTCCGGAGTCCGCGCGGCTACGGCAAAGGACTTATGTTTTGGCTTCCTGACCGGTCGCCAGTCCGATAGTAGCGATTGTTAGGTATCTCCGTCGGCGATGACGCACCTCCACTTTCAATCTCTATTGATTGGCGGTACTTCCGATTACCTGTCAGTTCAGCTTGGGAATACTCTGGAGAATGGTTATGGCATGAGTACCATTGCGAGTGCGGGCTCCCCCTTAAGGTTAACCATTAGGTTGAAGTTATGGCTGCTGTTAGCAACACACGCGGGTTGGTCATCCGCATTAAGGAACTCATGCCCGAGCGAGTGTTTCGGACGCTGACTCGTCCAGTGGCTGCATTTCTCAAAGTGCTTCCGACAGAGATGAAGTACAAGTTCGGCTTAAAGCAACGCCAAGGCAGCTACCCATATTGTTTGATTGAAGATGGCGATCTCGTCATGCAAATCGGGGCACCGCGCGACTTGTTGAAAGTTGGGCGAAGTCGATCAGTCTACTTCCTCAAGATGGTCGGCAGTGGCAAAGTTGTGGTCTTCGAACCAGACCCGGAAAGCGGCGAGGCACTGCAGCAGTTCGCGAAGAAGCATGGACTCGCCGACCGCCTGATATTGGTTCGAAAGGGGGCATGGGACAAAGACGAAGAACTTGTATTCCTTTCGAGTCCAACACACCCGGCGGCCAATCTGATTCAGGGAGCGCAGGATATTGACGACAGCATTCTGGATCGGCGAAAGTACAACGAGATCCGAGTGCCAGTGACGTCAATCGATGCGGAGTTGGAGCGACAGGGACTGCCGACGCCGAAGCTGATAAGCATCACAGCGAATGGTGCTGAACCCCAAATTATTGACGGGCTTGCAAAGACCATCGCAAGTGGCGTGCAGTACCTCGCGCTGGCTCTGACTGGCGAGAACTATCCAGAGAAGCTCGCCTCTGTCGGATACGACCTCATCGCAAACGACGACCGTGGGTTCACGTTCATGCGTCGTCCTGATTCAGACTCAAAGTAGAGACGGCATCAGGCCATGTCCGAGCGTCAATTAAGCGTCCTCGAACGGACTGATCGCTACGCCGTCGTCGCCGCGCGGTCGGTTTGGCGGGAAGTGTTTCTTCGCAATCCATTGATTCGCAGGAAGCTCATTCTTGTCAATGAGTTTCCGAAGTCGGGGGGGACATGGTTGTGTCGCATGTTGCGCGATTTGACGGGCCGCGAGTTCGCGGACAATAGGCTGCCGTTCTCAACAAACGGTATCGTCAAGCAGCACAGCATTGCTGACTATAACATCGCTTCACGAGTCATCGTTTGGCGAGATCCGCGGGATGTCATGGTGTCCCTGTATTTTCATTGCTTCTTCGTACACGAGGATTACGCGTTCAACAAAGTTATGGTTCAGCGATCTCGGGCGCGTTATCAGTTTGAAGATTACGACGACGTGAAGGCAAACTTGCCTGTCTTCGTTCGTGATCAGTTCACTAATCCACTGACTCCATTCACATGGCCGCAGTTCGCAGGGAAATGGACGAACGATTCGAAAGCGGTCGGGGTCCGCTACGAAGACCTACGGTCGGATACAGTCAGCACGCTGCGGAACCTTGTGAGTGAGTTGAATATTAGTCCGGTGCGAACCCCCGAAGATGTTGCGGATAGTCACGATATTTCGAAACGAAAGACCAGCGATCAAAACGGGAAATCTTTTGTTCGACGGGGAAAGGTTGCTGGGTTCGTCGATTATCTGGACGCAGAGACGATCAGCTTCATCGAATCAGAGTGTGGGCCGCAGATGAAACAGCTGGGCTACAAATTTGAGGGAAGCAAAAAGTGAACGTTGTTGAATACTTCGAAAGCCGATCTGATATCTGGTCGCAGCGGTACCACGAGAAGCCGGCATGGCAAATTCGACTTGAGTCGCTGATGGAAGCGATCGGACAGACCGAGGGCGATCTTGAGAATCGCCATTTTCTGGACTTTGGTTGTGGGGCGGGCAATGTTGCAAAGTGCCTGGCCAGCCGTGGTTGTCGAGTGACTGCTGTGGATGCATCAGAAATGATGATCGAACGCGCGAGCGAGCAGAATAGTAACCAGCGCATTAGCTACACACATTTCTGTGTCGGTGACGATCCATCGCAACTGGAGACTCTGCTGCAGTCACAGGATCTGCCGTTGCTGGATGGGGCGATTGCTTCGAGTGTTCTGGAATACGTCCCAGACCCTTTGGTCGCCCTGCAGTCGGTTTATCGTGTTCTCAAAGCCGACGCGAGGTTTTGGTTCACGGTACCCAGCGACGACACGCCACGGCGACAGATCGAGACATTCATCCAGGCAACTCGGGTGCATCGGCCGCTGAAGTCCGTTTTTGGGTTGAGTAAGTTGGGTCGCTTCATGAAGCACCTGAATTATTCGCGGAATCGGTTGTCGCAGAAGGACTGGAGCGAACTTTGCCTCAAAGCGGGCTTTGGCGACGCGAAGGTGGTTGAGGTTCCCAACCTACGTCATTTGTGGTTGATTGCCGCAGCGGTTCAGGCCGATTGATCGCAGAGTGACACATCGACCTGATGCTGCTGCATCCTTCTTGTGGAGGATACGCGCGGCTGGCACTCCGGTTAATCGTCTGAGCCGGCGGGGGCAGTTGGCAGCAGAGGGCGTCACGTCAAGGTGTCGTGCTGAGCAAATCTAATAGGTGCGAGATGAAACAAATACTTCAGGACCTTGAATCCGGCGAGCTCGTCCACGCTGACGTGCCGGCGCCGTCGGTCCGGGCCGGTCACGTTCTCATTCAATCTCGTTGCTCGCTCATCTCGGCTGGCACGGAACGCATGCTGACGGACTTCGCCAAAGCTGGCTACATCGAAAAGGCTCGTCAGCAGCCAGACAAGGTGAAACAGGTTCTCGATAAGGTCCGTACGGACGGACTTGCGCCGACTGTTGAAGCGGTTCGAAGCAAGCTGGCACAGCCGTTGCCGATGGGTTACTGCAATGTTGGGAAGGTCTTGGCCGTTGGTGCGGGCGTCACGTCACTCAAGCCCGGCGATCGAGTTGCTTCCAACGGAAACCACGCCGAGGTGGTCTGTGTTCCTCAAAATCTCTGCGCGAGGATTCCCGATGAAGTGACGGACGAACAAGCGACGTTTACTGTGCTTGGTTCTATTGCCTTACAGGGAATTCGATTGCTTCAGCCAACGCTGGGTGAATCGGTTGCGGTCTTTGGCCTTGGCTTGATTGGTCTGTTGGCGGTTCAGCAGTTGAAGGCCAATGGCTGCCGGGTGATCGGATTCGACTTCAATTCTGACCGAGTCAAACTTGCTGAACAGTTTGGAGCCGAGACTGTTGACCTCTCCACCGGGGCCGATCCAGTTCGCGCTGCCGAGCTGTTCACCGACGGGCATGGAATCGATGGCGTTCTCATTACGGCCTCGACGAAGAGCGATGAATTGATCCATCAGGCTGCTGAGATGAGCCGACAGCGAGGCCGGATCATTCTTACCGGTGTCATCGGATTGAAACTCCGTCGTGACGACTTCTATAAGAAGGAGCTTTCATTCCAGGTGAGCTGTTCGTACGGTCCAGGACGCTACGACCCGAGCTATGAAGAGCAGGGCAACGACTATCCGGCCGCCTACGTTCGTTGGACAGAGCAACGTAACCTTGGAGCGGTTCTCGAGATGCTCAAGACAGGCTCAGTGTCTGTCGAACAACTTATCAGCGGTCGGTTCGAATTTGCAAAGGCTCCCGAAGCGTACTCTGCGCTTGCTGACTCAACCAAAATTGGTCTGATTCTTGAATACGAAGATGCGGAGGACGCAGACCAACTAACAGCAACCACAGTCCCGACTAAGCATGCCACATCGGCTTCGCGCGAATCGGCAAAAGCCTGCTTCGGTGTCATCGGTGCAGGCCAGTTCACCCAGCTAAAGATTCTTCCCGGTCTGGCCAAAGCTGGCGCTCGGTTGAAGAGCATTGCAAGTGCGGGCGGCGTGTCCAGTGCGATTGCAGCTCGGAAGACGCCTGTATAAAACCCGACGACAGATGTGAGTTCGATCTTCAGTGACTCTGAGATCGACACGGTCGTCGTCTCGACACGGCACAACTCACACGCCCGCTACGTCATCGAAGCTCTGCAGGCCGACAAGAATGTGTTCGTTGAAAAGCCGCTCTGCATGAATGCTGAGGAACTTCAGCAAATCGAAACTGAGTTTGCTGCATCATGCGAGCGGACGGGCAGGAAGCCGCTGTTGATGGTTGGTTACAACCGTCGATTTTCTCCGCACGCTCAAAAAGCGAGGTCGCTGCTTCAAGGTCGGCAGGCTCCATTGGCGGCGACGTTTCTATGCAATGCCGGTGAGATTCCGGCAGACCATTGGGTGCACGATCCGGAGATTGGCGGCGGTCGACTGATTGGTGAGGTCTGCCACTTCATTGATTTCATGCACTTCCTGACGGGTTCCCCAATCACGCGGATCTCGACTGCCGTCCAGCGTCCACCGTCCGGTCCAGATCTGCAGGCTACGCTTGCAGTGCAGATGGAGTTCAAAGATGGGTCTGTCGCGTCCGTTTGCTACTTCG
>JBGCDN010000754.1:0-4286 GCA_045105495.1 Planctomycetaceae bacterium | reverse complement strand
AACAGTGAGCGATTCGCCGTAACCCACCCAGAACCATCGCAGGCGTTTGATGGTGTGCTGATTTCAAATCCAGACTTCGCTGTCGAAGCTATTCCCTTGAACCATTTCGGTGTTTCGTTGGGCTACATCGTTCGCGAATCACAGCGTGAGAATCTATGCAAGGAACGCATGGCTGAATTGAACTTGAAACCGGGGCGGTGGGTAGGTCAGCTTACAAAGACGGAGGATCCCGACGTCGAAATTGATACCGGTAATGGCCTGTTCTCTGTCGGTAGTTTGAGGTCACAGCTCATGGTAAAGTCGGACGGGCAGTCGTTTGCCTACCTGACTGACTTCCTACTTTGTCAACAGGCTCATCAGACACTTAGCCAAAAGCTGGAGGGAATCGATCACTTACTGTGCGAGGCGCAGTACCGGCATTCGGATCACGATCTAGCGGTCAAGAATTTTCACTCAACAACTCTTCTTGTTGCGGGTCTCGCGCGGGATGCGAATGTTGGAGAGCTCACTCTGTTTCACGTCTCGGATCGATACGATCGCGACGAATGGGGCCAAATGCTTTCCGAGGCAAAAGCAGTATTCCCTAATACGAAATTCCCAAGTCACTGGGACCTAGGTTAAGAAGCCCCTCAAGGCTACAAGCTTTCGGCCGTTCGCTGCTCAATTGTGCGACCAGGGGCTGCTACGCCCCGAAGCCTTATTCAAGCTTGTTCATCCAAACGCGCGGTGATCGAGTCTAGAACATCAGACTCGTCGATCAGTTTGAATTCCGGATTCTATCCAATCGCTTAAGGAGCTCGATCTTCCTCTGCTCAAGTGTGAGAGGTGTACTGCTCGCAACAGTCGCTTGGCTGTCAGGTTCAGTGACACTGGAGGATTTTTGCATTTGCACAAGTACGCGAGAAGCTGCGATCTTCTCGCGAGTCGACGAAGTTCCGTCGATGATGGCCGCCAGCTTGAGCGGTAAACTCTCAAGGATATGGTCCGGGATTTCCCAGCCTCGCTTTAGTCCTTGCTCAACGGTCCGTAAGTCTCCGCGGATATGCTTTGGATTTGTGAACAGCGTTGTCATTTGATTGCTCCAGAACCGTCCCCTGCCCCGACTGACTTATAGCTACCGGAACGGAAAAGGGCAAAAAAAGTTCTTCACACGTCTGACCCGCGCGGCAAGGAATAACTGCGTGAAGTAAAGGGGGGCGACCCTTGAGAGGACCCACACGGGGGCCGGGACGCAAGGGCCCGCCGTCTGACGTAAGCTGGTTCTGAGACACCGATCTCGTCTTCTCTTCCCGTCCCAGCGCTCACTTACTCGCTACCGCTCGTTCGCTTCGCTCTGCGCATAACCTCTCCCACTGCCACTCACCTACGTGTTCCTAGGTAAAAGGAAGACAGAGAGGCTATTCAGAATTTGCTGCAGTCAACTGTAAGAAGGCGATAAACGCTAGAAAGCGATTAGGACTAATCCAGCGTAGCAAGCGTTTGAAGATTCAAACGCGTACTGCAGTAATCTCTGAAACAACTTCTCTGTCGTGTCTCCCTTTCAGAGCCGAGGTATCCGCGGCCTGCGTAAAGCAGATGTAGCGTGGCGTATTAGCGTTCAACGAGATTTCCACACGCGGTCCGTAGAACCGAATCAATAGTCCCGCAGTGACACCGAAGACCTGATTGAACAAGACTCCGGAAACCAAAGGTTCTCTAGTGATCTCTGACAGTCACCTGCCAGCCTCCCAACGTGTTGGATCCACCCCCAACGACGTACTCATGAAGCTCCTACTCCGCCTCACCCCTGTGATGGTCTTAGCACCACGAATTGACCTGCCAGTCGTAGGGCCAGCAGTTCGGGCTATCTGGAACAGTAAATCAATTTCCCAGAAGATGCGTAATCGGAATCGAACCGATCAAGAACCATTCGCATCAGTCGCAAACACAAAAGAACAGCGATAGCAAGGATGCCGCTGTCAAGCCTCCCTATTCACGACGAAGACTTTCCTCGACTACACACCGTCTCCAGCTGAATCAGTCGTCTGAGAGGCTCCGGCAGTGCTTCGAGAAACAGATTCAGATCTTCCTCTGACAAGAGGTTCACGATTCCGGCCAAGGCTTGCTTGAGATGATCGAATTCGATCAGTGCGGTATCGATAGCAGATGCCAGTGTTAGTGAAGAATGCATTGTGAGCCCATTTCCTTGGATGTCTTCCAAGTCTTCATCCTTTGTGAACGGCAAGTGAGAATGAGCGAGAGTTTGCCAGTTCTTCATCTTCAATGTGCCTCCTTGGGGGTTGTCGCGAGATGACTTGAAGGGAGTCCGGCCGCCGGAGCGACAGTTGGTTGGCAGCCAGCACCACATGAGCCAAAACTCACGGTCATTCGATTGCTTAAGCCGGCATGCCGCGACGGTGAATTAGGTCGGCGCTACGAGAATCCGGCCAAGCTCGCCCCCGATCTGAGCCAGTTTGCACACTCCATGTGCAACTGGTGCTTAGATCATCGCCTGTCCTTGGCGCCGGACTGATACTGGGCTCACTCCAGGGCGGGTCTTCGACTGCTTGACTGACAAGACAGGCTCACGGGTGCAAAGGTAACCCTACGCATCCTCTCGCCAGCAGCTGACTGACCCATTCGGATGGAAGTGGCTGACGTCCGCTGGCTGCCACTTCGCGTCTGTTCAAAGCCGACGCGTCCTCGCCGGAACACCGAGAAGTTTGCGGTATGCTGAGTTTTTCAGCAAGAGCACCTAGGCCAGACTCCTTGACCGAAGTACACAGCTCTTAAGCAAGCCCCGCTCTTCGCAGCTGCTCTTTCGTGGCATCGACCACTTCCTGATCTGATCTCACACTTCTGCTTTCGGTCAGGGCATCGAAGAACGCCCCGATTGCTTCCGGCGTCGTGAATGGCTTCCTGCCCCGGTATACAACTTGAAGCTTGGTTCGCGTCCCGTCGGGCCCCAACAGGCCCTTGTTGATCCAACGATAAAGGGTCGCAAGTGAGATCGGTTTCCCGTCATCATTCCGAGGAATGAACTTGGACCGGGCCTCGGCTACTGAAATAAGGTTGTCGGCGAGTGTCATTGAATTCCTCCAATCGGGTTTCAGTGCAGTTGGAGGGAGTTGAAGGTACTGCTAGAAAAGCCACTACCCACGATTGATAACACTGTCACTGAAAGTCAAAATCCAACTAAGAATAGGTGACTGGATCGCTGCGAAGCGCCAATCAATTGCCTGTCTGCGGGAATCATGCATTGGTCATCCGATTCGACGAATGACATCGACTGCTAGCCGAGTATCGGCCTCTGCGTAAATCTCTGTTGTACGTCGATCACTGTGCCCCAGGACAACCTGAGCCGCATCCAGATTGGCCACCTCGCGAATCCTGGTACCGGCCGTGTGCCTAAGCTGATTGGGAGTGAACTTGACTCCTGCTCGCTTACATCCTCTCGCAACCGCCTGCGTATATGAGTTGCGCTGATAGCATTCGCCACGTGCTCGAACATTCCCATCTGAGGCTTCCTTGGGCCTGAACACGAACGCCTCAGCGTCGGCTGTAGCAAACCGCAGAATGACAGCCTGAGCCTTCGGGCCGATCGGAATAACGCGTTTCCGACCATGATGCTCAGACTTATGTGATGCCGGTGTGAATAGCCAAACCTCACCAGATCGATCAATCTCACGCAGCCTTAGCTGACAAACCTCGCCGGGTCGCATCCCAGTCAGTAGCTCGACTTGGATCATGGACCAAATGATCGGAGACACATGGCTTTCGATCGCCCCAATGTCTTCAGCACTCGCTGGTCTAACTGGTGCCCGCTCTGCTGCCGATGTATGCCCTCGCGTAAGTGCCGATACCGCCCTCAGCTTCTGGTACCGCTCTCAGCTTCTGGTACCGCTCTCCTGAGCACAATTCCTGCTCGGTAGCCCATTTGAACATAGCAACAATACGACGAACGTTCTTGTTGATTGCAGACCGTGCACGCGTTCGACTCGAAACCACTTCACCTGCTTTGTTCTTACGAACTACAGGAGTCTCGACCATCAATTGCTGGATAGACTTCAGAGCTCTTGGCCCAAAGTCCTCGATCAGCGTGTCAGCGTGCATCTGATTCAGAAACTTCAGCGCCGCCCGGATGCGCCCAACCTCGGAAGTGGGCCTGCCGTTCTTCCGGTAGTAGTCCTTAGCGTGATTGAAGTAGAGCAGTGTCACGCTGCCAACAGTGATGGCCAAGGTGGAACCATGTTGCTTCAATCGCAACAGCTCGATCAACTCGTTGTACCGGTCTTTCGAGTTTCGAG
>JBGCDN010000753.1:0-8822 GCA_045105495.1 Planctomycetaceae bacterium | reverse complement strand
TCTGGCTATGTATTTGGAACGATCATCGCCGTTGCTGCCGGGCTCATGATCGCCGCCCCGTGGCTATTCGATTCCACGTATGAATGGTCGGTCCGCAAGCATGCAGCGAAGTCCGCGACTGAAGCTGAGGTAGAAAACGCTCTTAGATCAGACAGTGCCTTTGATCGAGTTGCAGTTGATATCCAGAAACGCAAGTGGCTGTCGATCGAAGTGAGCGGGGAGATGACCAGTCGGTTCAGTCTTCGCAGGCTCATCACCAAGCTTCAGACATGCCCAACGCTCTACGGCAACCGACTGTGGTTTGATCTGCAATTCGACGACAATTCAGAACCCTTCAATGAGTCAGTCGAGATGAATGAAATCCCACCGACCCCATCCGTGTCTCTCATCGTGCTCCGGGTATCCGACCTTAGCAGGTCTGCTGAGTTCTACGCCCGATTGGGCGTGCATTTTGAATCCGAGCAACATGGTGATGGACCAGAGCATTTTGCTGCTCAACTCGGACACACGGTTTTCGAGTTGTATCCAGCGACTGGAAAATGGCCGGTCAGCACGTCGGTCCGCCTCGGGTTTCGGGTCAACGGAATTGATGCGACGGTGGATCAACTACGAAGGTCGGATGTTACAATTCTGACCGAACCACAAGCTTCCAGTTGGGGCAGAAGAGCTGTCGTCGTCGATCCAGACGGACATCGCATCGAACTAACCAGCAACGGCCCATAAGAACCGTTCCATTTCACCGAGTGCGGTAGCAACTTTGGGATGTGATTCTCGTACGATCTTTCGCCGAATGGGCAACTTGCAGAGTCCGTTTGTAGGCCACTTGGCGACGATTCTAGCTTGCCCGCCCCCGACTTTACGTCGGGGGTTTAGCGGCTTGTGCACTACTTCAGACTAACTGCGGATCGAGTAGTGCAAAAAGCCAATAAGCCCCCGACGTAAAGTCAGGGGCGGAGACGCAACGGATCAAGAAGTCAATGCATAAGCGATACGGCCGCTCGGTTCACATGGGTGAGGTGATCCAGTTTGGTTCGTGCCACTCTGTAGGGGTAAGAGTGTCGCCAATTGAGATTGTCCCGATCCCGTGATGAACCATGTTCATGCCGAACATGACTCCGTTTTGGAAGCGACGGTATTCAGCCAGCGTCTTCGTCGGTTCAACTCCACGATTACCTGATGCTTGATCGACGGCCACCATGCTGCACCGTGCACACGGTTTGACTCCCGACATACTGATGTCGCCGATAGCTATTTCTTTCCAAAAGTCTTCAGCATGTGGCTCGCAGCCAGTGATAACAATGTTTGGGCGGAACCGATCCATCGCTACCGGGGCGTCAAGCTTTGCGTTCAAATCGGCGAGTGATGCTTCAGAGATCAACAGGACTGCTAAGCCATCCGCGAACTCAACGATATCTTTTGGTTCTGCAAAGGCAGCATCAACTTGACGCTTGAAACTCTCGTGCATCGCAACGAGCCGAACATTGGTCTTCAGGAAGTCGCTGAACCATTCGTTGACCGCTGATTCCTGAGCAACAGCTTGCACGTCGTCGCCCCAAACAGACGTGCCAACCGGTTCGCCAATACGGTTTGGTGTGAAGATCAAATCGTCTGAACCACTGGCTGTGACGTGACTCTCATGGCCTACAATCCGAGGCCGAATTAGGCACAGCTCCGGGACCTCTCGCTGCGTGACGAACTTGCCGTCTTCGTGAATCAACATCAAGGTGCGGTCGTGTTCCAACCCGGTTGCGGTAAGTGCCACAGAATCCAACCGCGTCCCCGCACAGGATTTGATGGGGTATGTGTAGAGCCCTGATACGGTGATCACGCGTCGTTCCTTGTTGGCTTTTGATACTCGACGACAAACTGCCGACGTTGATTCGGCACTTGCACATCCTCGAACTCAATCTCGAGCAGCCCCGCATCCTCGAAGGCGGAAAGTTCGTCTCGCGTTAGCGGCCACGGAAGCTGAGGAGCGTCTTCATCTGGTTCTCTTCCGAAAGCGACAACCAGTAACTTTCCATCAGGAGCCACAAAGTCTGCGATTTGCTGGAACGCTGTTGCCCGGAGATCCCAAGGCAAAGCTTGCAGAGTGGAACTCTCGAAAACAAAGTCGAACGCGTTCGCCCAAGCAGGTGGAGGCATGAACAAGTCGTTGACCGAATACTGAACTGTCGAGTCTGAAAACCTTTGTAGAGCCCAATCGATCGCATGCTGAGAAATGTCGAACGCTGTGACTTCAAATCCTGCGGCAGCAAGGGCTTCGGCATCGTCACCAAGCCCGCACGCGACAACGAGAGCTTTCTTCGAACCATCGCGTGGCAGATTCTGGCTGGTGTTCTCAACCCACGCTGTAAGATGGGTGTTCGGACGCATTTCTGCCCATGGGACAGCGTTCGGATTCTGGCCGGCGGTTTCGTAAACTTTGTCGAACCAGCCAATGCGGTCGCCGCGATCGTAGAATTCGCGAGCCAGCTGTTGCACAGTTTGTCGATCAGTCATTTTTAACAGGGTATCAAACAGTCAATGAAACACGAGGTCGCCATATCCGGGATGCACTGCCAAAGCTGCGTCGGTCGCGTAACGAAGGTTTTGGAAGCCATCCCCGAGGTACAGCAGGCAGCAGTATCACTGAAACCCCCGATGGCAAAACTGGATCTTAACCAAACCGTCAAACTAAGCGCGTTGCGGAAAGCTGTTAAGTCGGTGGGCGACTACGACATTACGCAGAAGCCAGAACCAGAACAAAGTTGGTTCGTGACCTACTTCCCGCTGCTGCTGATTGTTGGCTTCATTGCTGGTGGAACCGCGATACTGGCAATGAGAGCTGATCGGTTTAGTGAAGCCAACCTCATGAGCGACTTCATGGGTTTGTTCTTTGTCGTGTTCTCGTTCTTCAAACTGCTGGATCTGCGTGGCTTCGCCCGAGCCTTCCGTACGTACGATCTCATCGCCGAACAATCGCGAGCCTACGCGGGCCTCTACCCATTCATCGAACTAACACTCGGCGTCTTGTACCTTGGACGCTGGTTCCCGATGCCCGTCAACTTTGTGACGCTGGTCTTGATGCTCATTGGCAGCTTCGGAGTGATCGGAGCCATCAAATCAAATCGAAAGATTCAGTGTGCGTGCCTTGGCACGGTGTTCAAGCTGCCGATGTCGAAGGTCACCCTAATTGAGAACCTCACCATGGCAGTCATGGCCATGATGGTTTTGTTCCGACTGGTAATCTGACCGCTATCGCTTCTTCGTCGTTCGCAAGCAAGCTTGGATCGTTGTGTAGCAGCCTGTTGAAGAACGAAAGTAGCACTACTTTCCGAGTCGTTTCTTGCGAGGATTCTTCACGACTCGGAGAGTCGTCCTACATTTTTTAACGGACTGTTAGCGTGGACCGGGCGATTACTGACGTGGGTGAATCGCTCGGACTTGAGGCTCGGAGGCCCGCAAGTACAGATCTGCGATGCTACTGCTTGCGACGCTTGTCAGTCTTCTTCTTGTCCAGAGCGATGAACTTGGGCTTGTTAATCTGGTTCACAGACGCGACATCAACAACCGGCAGTTTGCCACCAAGGACGATCTTGTCTGGCCGCAAACACATGTTGGTTTTGTCGTCGCAGCTTTGGTAACTCAGAATCAACTGCAGATCTTCGGTTTTGCCTTTTGCGGCGGCGGGAATATCAAGCAGGCCGTAGACGACCACAGTTCCCGTCAGAATATGGAACGGTTCCTTCTCGCCGGGCTGACGCTTCTTCTTGAAGGCCGGGTACTTCACGCTAACCAGTTTGGTCCCATACTTTGACTTCACTGAGAACGTTGTTGGAAAACAGTACGCTGGATTTGGCTTGTTCGCGTTGATGTGCCAGTTCTCTTTGATACGTATGTAGATTGCGACCTTGGCCTTGTTGCCGGCAGGCAGCTTGTCCACAGATAGGAACGCCCGGGCCTCGACTGGCTTTTTCTTTTTGGGTGTCGGCTTTTTCTTCTGCTGAGAGACTGGCGTCCCCACCTGAACAACGTAGCTGGTCTTTTGCAGCACATCGCGTGAGCGAGCTGACTTTGAAGAAGAATCAGCAGCAAGGTATTCGGCAAGTCCAATAGCCATATTCGCTGAACCGGCAGAGTTCGAACGCATTTGTTCTGCGAACGCGTCGAGCGTTTGTTTTGCCTGTTCTCGGTATTCCGAGTTATCAGTCAGGGTCGCCAGTTGGACAAGGTTTCGCACACTCACACTATTGCCCGAAGGAAGAACGCCATCGGTTGCGTTTCGAGTTCGGACGATCAGTTCTTCGTGATCGTTTGACGTGAAGTAATAGCCACCGGTTTCCTTTGCGACGAACAGTTCGTCTTGTTTATCCTGCAGGCGTTTTGCGGCATCCAGCCACTTTGCATCCGACGTTGTTTCATGCAGAGTCAGCAGACCGCTTATCACAAAAGCGTAGTCGTCAAGATACCCATTGAGACTGGCTTTACCTTTACGAGAGGTCCGGAACAGTCGTCCTTCGTCATTGGTCATCTTGGTTAGAACAAAATCTGCCGCCTTCATCGCCGCATTGCGGTATGCATCTGATTCAAAAGTGGCTCCCGCTTCTGCGAACGCGCGAATCATCAGGCCGTTCCAGCTGGTGAGCACCTTGTCGTCCAGGAACGGAGCTTCACGCTTGTCACGTTCTGCCAACAGCTTCGCGCGAAGGGCTTTTGTCTCGGGCTTCAGCGATGCAGCTACGGAATCGTCACCTGGTAAGTGCAGGACGAACCCGTGTTCAAACGGGTTTGCTTCGTTGAGACCGTAAGTCTTGCAGAACGATGCTGAGTCAGATCCCAGAACCTTGTCGATGGTCGCTCGATCCCAAACGTAATATTCACCTTCGATGGTGTTTGTTTCTGCATCGAGAGCCGAATAGAAACCACCGTTCTTGTCGGTGAAGTCGCTCAGCACGTAGTCCAGAATCTCTGTCGCAGCTTGCTTGTAGGCGGGCTTCTTCGTGAGCTTCCAGGCTTTCGTGTAGACCGTTGCCAACTGAGCCTGGTCGTACAGCATCTTTTCGAAATGCGGCACGTGCCAGCGTTGATCAGTGCTATACCGATGGAATCCACCGGCAAGATGGTCGCGAATGCCGCCGGCCAACATCTTGTCCAGCGTCAGGTACGCCATCCGCAATGCGTCTTCCTCAGAACGTGTCAGCAGGTATTCGATGCGAGGAGGAACCGCAAACTTTGGTCCCTTCGGTCGACGCGGGTCGAAGTTCACTCCGCCAAATTCAATGTCATACTGTTTGGCGATTGCAGTTCGCACGCCATCCACCAACTCGGCATTGAGAGCCACGGTACTGGTCGGAGGCTTCGGCGACATCGCGCGGCGAGTGAATGTTGTGAGCTGGTCGGCGGTTTGTTCGATTCGTGTTCCGTCTTTGCCATAAAGGCCAATTACTTTCTCGGCGACGACCTGAAAGCCGGGACCACGCGGTCCGGATTCTGCCGGGAAGTAGGAACCGCCAGCAAAAGGCCTGCCATCTGGCATAAGGAACATTGACATCGGCCAACCACCGCTGCTGGGGTTGCCGATCGCCTGGTTGTAGATCTGCAGTGCGGTCATATAGATCTCGTCGAGATCCGGGCGTTCTTCTCGATCAAGCTTGATGTTCACAAAGTGCTCGTTCATGTACTTCGCGATCTTCTCGTTCTCGAAGACTTCGCGTTCCATCACGTGGCACCAGTAGCAACTGGAGTATCCGACCGAGAGGAAGATTGGCTTGTTCTCCTTCTTCGCTTTCTCAAAAGCCTCGTCGCCCCACGGATACCAGTCCACCGGATTGTGAGCGTGCATCAGCAGGTACGGACTGGATTCTTTCGCAAGACGGTTCGATCGCTTCGACTGTACGTCGTGCGGTTTCTCGTCCTGCGCGGTGGTCGTACCTGCGTGAAGTGCCACGATAGCCAAGAGAGTGGATAGAGATTTCATGATGGACCTCGAAGGGGCGTTCCGTGCGGCACTTGAGACTTCAAGCGAACGGTCCGACGCAAAACGTTCCCCCCTCTACAAACATCGGTGAGCAACGGGGTTACGCGTTTTACCAGAATTTCGAAAACGCGCGAGTACGGATTCCCACGCACAATTGGCGGAAATTTGCCGGTTGGCGAAGAAATTTGAAAAGAGTTCGCGTGCAAGACCAGCAGAAACAGCCTGTCAAAATAAGACAGCTACGTCATCCGGGCAGATAGCAGGCGACTAATCGGATCGCGCCCGACGAGACTGTTGATGACGGTCCAACATAAGCGAATCACCTGAATCGGTTGCGCAATTAAAGCCGATTGCCTGAAAAGGTTCGCATGCGAACGTTTCTGCGCGTGCTTTGCTGACTTGGAGTATGGAAGTCATGACGACGGACTACATTGCACTGCTACCCGCTGGTTACACGGAAGACACCGAACGGGGGCCGATCTACTTGACGGCTCCGGAAGACAGTGACGACCTGACCCAGATTCACGGGATTGGCGAAGTTCTCGAAGCACAGCTGAACCTCAACGGCGTCTATCGCCTTGAGCAGATTGCAGCGTGGAACCAAACCAACATCGAAGCGTTCAGCAGCATGATGCCGTGCTTCCAGGATCGCATCGAACGCAACTACTGGATCCTTCAGGCTCAACGGATCATTGAACGCCGGAAAGTTGCCGCTCCGCCGGTTCCAAGTGGATTCCCCGCGGGACTGATTCAGACCGTCTTACTGATGTCTATCGCCTTGCTGGTTGGACTGTTGTTTGTGCAATGGCTTGCCGGTGGAGAACCCGCCACCTACGCCGGGCACCTAAGAGCCCGCGAGTTTCACATAGTGGCAACTCAGCCGGGTACTGTGTCACAAGTGCTGGCGATTGAGGGCGAACAGGTTCTAGAGGGTCAACGAATTGCGACTCTCCACGACAGCGCACTTGATGCTGCCCGGACACGACAGATGTCACTTGTTGCCACGCTGCAAAAAGAAGTCGAAGAAGCTCGAGCGAAAGCAGAGCTCGACCTGAAGTGGCGTCTGTACGAAGTAGACAAGGAAATCATCTCGCATCGCCAGGCAATCGCTCAAGCGAATGAAGAACCACCTGCACGACCAATCGATAAGGCTTCCCCGATTCTTGAGACGGGCATGCCAACAAAGACAGCGTCGTTCTCGAAACATGGTCCTGACCTGTTCTTCTCAGGAGGAAAGAAAGCCTCGGCAACCAGCCCGGGCATTCGCATTCTTCGGGCGACTCAATCTTTGAAACTACCAACTACAGAACAACAGCCAGCAGCGGAACCAGAACAAGCCATCGAAGATCCGTTCACCGCGGGCTACGAAGAATTGCAGACTGCAGAACGACCACCGGTTCTACAACAGATCTCTATGCAGGTTCGAACTGTTGCAATGACATCTGCCGAGAAGATTGAACTCGCCGAACAGCGTATTCAGGTTCTGGCAGAGCTGAAGAAGTCGCTCCGTAAGACGGTCGAACGGGCTGGCGGACTGATCACAGCAGAAGCATCGCTTGAAGATGCGAAGACACGTTTGACCGAACTGAACGATTCACAGCATGAGATTGTGTTGAAGACTTCCGGGTTTGGAATCGTCAGCAAGATTATGTGCCGAGCAGGCGATCAGGTGCAAAGCGGGCAACCAGTGTTAGAACTGGTTGATAGTCGCAGCCAATACATCTCTTCACTCATTCCTTCACAACACGTGGATTCGATTAAGCCAGGGATGAAAGTCTCTCTCTACTTCCCTGGCGACCAGCATCGTCGCGGCCGTATCAACAGCTTGCCCGTTCGCACAACCGAACGAGGCGATGCGGGCGAGACGATGCTGGAAATTCGAATCGAACCATTGGGCGGCCTGTGGCCAAGCGTTCCAATTGGTTCTGAAGTTCGCGTCGCAATCGACTAACGCGATGAGACGAATGGTCAAACGCCGCTTGCGGTAGACCTCGATACGAACTGCGAAAGACGCTGGTGATTCTAAATCATCAGCGTCTTTTTCTTTGCCATCGCGGACGGTACTTACCACCAAAGCATGGACTTTCCTGTCCGCGAAAACCGGCGGCGCCCAACACATCCGACTCGAAGGCGTCTGGCAGGGGAACTTGATAGGCACGAAACTCGACACCAACCCAACTCCCGCCGCCGCACCCGGTCGAGCGGACCGCTTGTGTTAGTAGCCGGTGGACGAAGTGCCTTCGATGTTGGGTTTGGGTAGTCCGAATTGTTCGCGGCACGGATCCAGAATTCCAGCTGTCTTGCTGGCACCGACGCGGGTGACACCGAGGTCTCGGACCTTGAGCAGTGTTTCGAAGTCGCGAACACCGCCGGCAGCCTTGACCTGAACTGGATCTGAAGTGTTCTCACGCATGAGCTTCAAATCTTCCATGGTCGCGCCGCCCGTTCCATAGCCGGTAGAAGTCTTCACCCAGTCAGCTCCCACTTCGCAGCAGATGCGGCAGAGCTGGATTTTCTGTTCGTCATTCAGATAGCAGTTTTCAAAGATGACTTTCACCTTTTGGCCTGCCGAGTGAGCTACATCGACGATGGATTTGATTTCGTTTTGAACGTAGTCGAAGTCGCCGCTAAGAACCTTTGAGATGTTGACGACCATGTCCAATTCTTCGCAACCATCCGCAAGAGCCTGTTCGGCTTCCGCCAGTTTGATTGCTGTGGTGTGCCCACCGTGCGGGAAGCCAATTGTTGTGCTGGCTTTGACCGTGCTGCCGCTCAGAAGTTCGGCACAGCGTTTGACGTAGTAGGGCATGATGCAAACGCTGGCAGCGTCGTAGGCCAGCGCCAACTGGCAACCAGCTTCGAG
>JBGCDN010000752.1:0-7561 GCA_045105495.1 Planctomycetaceae bacterium | reverse complement strand
CAATATGCGTGTGATGAAGAGTTCGTTTCCTTCGGGGGACAGCTGCTACATTTCGAAGTTGCGGACCGACACATTCGGATAGAGCGTTCGAAACTGCGATGTCAGGGGGAACAGATTGTCGAAGCCGCCGCCGCCGTTAATGCGATGGCCTGTTCCAGCAAACGAAACCGTCGTAAAGGAATCGAGCGCGAGAGAATCACTCCCGCCGCCCATCGAAACGTTCACTCTGTCCTGGAATGACAGGTTTGAGAATTGGCTTCCTAGTAGAACAAAATCGTCGCCGCCGCCGGTTGCGAGATTCAGGCGACCGCGGAAGTCGAAGGATTCCGTGTAGAGAAAGTCGCGGCCACCACCGGTTCTTATCGAGGTGTCACCGCTGACGCGACTGGATCCGACGAAGTTGGTGAAATCGTTACCACCGGCTGTGTTGAGGCTTAAGTTTCCGTTCACGGTAAGCGATTCGAACCGCACGTTGTCGTCGCCGCCTCGCATACGGATCGAGACGTCGTTGAGTTGGTTGATAGCAATCCCGGTGATTCCGCCTCGTACGTTCGTACCCGCACCTTGTGTTGGTTCAACAACGACATTCCCATTCCGTTGGACGACCGCAATCGAGTTCGCCGCGCCGTCGCCAGTGATGCGGAGGTTGTTGCCACTTGTCGTGACAAACACGTTTCCCGTAAGCATCTGCCGTGACTCAAGTGCCTCGGTCGGATAAGCGATTGCAGCGCGTCGAGAGGTGCGTTTGGAAAGCATTGTTGGTTCTCCGAATGGAAGTGCGAACCTTGGTTGGTGGTGAAATGGCGTTAGCTGACGAACCAGTCGCTGTTTAGTCCCCAATCGCGACCGCCTCTGGGGCGACAATGGTTCCATGGTCGGCGACGGTCTGTCCTGCAAAGGTTGTGGTTCATGCTCAAGTAGCCACCGCGTTGAGATTTGTGACACCAGCTTTCCGGAAAAAAAGTCAATCGACCATCTACGCTTAGTGCCATTTCATGCGGCCGTGCGCAAAATGGGGTCGGAGACTTTCTTGTGGAACCAGATGCACCCCAAAATCGGCTAAGTCGTATCAGTACTGCCTGGTACGTGCTTGAGCAGGCACGCAGCAACACCGACGCCAAACGAGCGGCGCAAGAGTTGTTGATTGAATGCTATGGGCCTGCGGTGCGGTCGTATCTCCTGAAGTTGACCGGCGAGGCAGATGTCACAGATGACCTGTGCCAGGCCTTCATGGTGAAGCTACTGGATGGTTCCTTTGCGAACGCAAGCGCGGAGCAGGGGCGATTTCGCAGCTACGTCAAGACAATCCTATTTCGCATGGTGGCGGCGGAGTTTCGCAACAAGACTCGTCGGCCTGGTGAGCTAAAGCACGAACCGACAGACTCCGAGTCGATCGAGTTCGACCATCACTGGCGAGAGAATTTGCTCGAACGGACGTGGCTGCTTCTGGAAGATGTTCAACCTCGATACGCCGCCGCGCTACGGCTACGCGCTGAGTATCCCGATCATTCGATCGAACAGCTGCTGGCGTCGTCCAATGGAGGACTTGGGACCGCGAATGTTGCGAGCTTTCGAAAGCTAATTAGCCGGGCGCGAGAGCGTTTTGCGTTGCTGTTGCTGGACGAAGTCGCGCGTTCAATTCGGTCCCCTTCGAGGTCTCGGATTGAAGAAGAACTCGCCAGTCTGAATCTTCTCGACCGTTGCCGCGCGGCGGTGGATGCGTGGTCGGAAGCGGGGCGAGCATGAAGCTTAGTCGCGAGGATCTTGAAACCGTATTACGTGTGGGCGAATCGTCAGGCTTGCTAACCAGCGAACGCGCAGAGTCTGTACGGTTGCTGTCGAATCGTGATACGGACTTTGAACCGGCTGTTGTTGCAGAAGCCTCCGGGTTGAGCGAATTTCAAGTTCGTCAGGCGGCCAGCGGCGGTCTGCTCACGGTGGGGCCGTATGTACTGCTCGATTGCATCGGGCGTGGCGGCATGGGAGTCGTCTTTCGAGCACGCCATGCGGTCATGCAACGCGATGTGGCGGTGAAGGTTCTTCAGTTCTCTCCGGCCGACACCACGTTGCTGGAGGGGCAGGAATTGCAGGCTCATCGTCGGTTCCAGCGGGAGATTGAAAGCCTCGCTTCGCTGCGACACCCAAACATTGTCGAAGCCTACGACGCTGGTCGCGACGGTCGCGTTGCGTACCTCGCGATGGAACTGCTCGACGGCACGAATCTCGCGCAGCACGTTCGCGAAAACGGGCCTCTGGATTGCAAGAAAGCTTGCGAGATCACCGCCACTGTTCTGGACGCTCTTCACCACGCCCATCAGCAGGGGATGGTTCATCGTGATGTTAAGCCTTCCAATATGATGCTCACGCCAAGCGGTGTGAAGTTGCTGGATTTGGGGCTCGCAAGTTCGATGCTGTCTTCGGGGGCCGAAGTTACGCTTACGGAAACGGGAAGTGTTCTTGGAACACCAGATTTTCTCGCACCCGAACAGGCAATCGATTCTGCCAGTGCCGGGCCAGCCGCCGACCAATACGGTGCTGGCGCCAGTCTGTACTTCTTGTTGACGGGAGAACCACCATTTCCCGGTCGGACTGCGACTGAGAAGCTACTTAAGCATCAAACAGAATCGCCACAGTGCCCCAGTCGTTTGGAACCTGAAATCCCATCGTCGGTGGATAATGTTGTTTTGCGCCTGTTGGCGAAGGAACCGGGCAATCGCTTCGATTCAGCGGCGGAAGCGTCCAGTGCGATTCGCGAGTCCATCTCCGCGCCGATGGGTGTCGTGCAGAAACGGTCGCGTCGTCGACTGTTCGCGGTAATGGCCGGAGTGATCGTTGTCGCTGCCGCCTTGCTTGGCTGGTCGATGAGACCAAGTGCGTCCGGATCTGATTCGCCCATTGATCAGGTGCCAAAGTTGGCATCCGAACGCGTACCCGAGATTTCCGCAGCGAACGATTCTTCTCACATCGCGGCTGCCAGCAATGCGCACTTTGTGGATGCCGTCTTTCTCAAGGAGGGTTCGCTTCTGGCGATGGCGTGGATGGACCTGCGGGACCCCAGGCTGCCCGGAAGTGTGATCGTGTGGGATACGAATCAGGGAACGGTTGTGCGAGAGATGTCGACCGATGGACCAATTATGTCGCTAGCCGTCAGCCCGGACGGTTCGACAATGATTGCGTCTGGCGGTCACTTGAACTTTCCTGTAGACGGCGGCATTCACATTTTGGAAGTAGATGGGCCAGTCGCAACATGGTCGTCCCGCAAAATTGACGGCCACGAAGGAGGCACGTCAGGCATTCTGTGGTTGAGTGACACGGACTTTCTCTCATTCCGCTCACGCCAGACGCCGTTGAACGAACCGCTTATCTACAAGCACAGCCTCACTTCAGTGAAGCCTGTCGCAGGACTCGCTCCATCGAGTCGCTCTTGTTCAGTCGCGAGAAGAATTGGGGACTACTTGGTTCTGGGTGAGTACCCCGGCTGCGTCACCGTGCGAGATGCAGCGACAATGGAGGAAGTGTTTGCCGCAGAGACAGAGTACTCGTCAGTCTTCGATATCGCCGAGGTCGATGGTGGTCGAGTCCTCATTGCAACCGGGGAACAGGACGGGAATCGCGGCGCGATCTATTCTTTGACTTTGGAAACAGGGGATTTTCAGTGCGACAAAGTGCGTTCGCTGGAAGGAACGCCAGTCCGCATCTTCCGGGACGGAAAGTTAACCCGCTGGTGTAGCGGCAACGGTGCACGCGTCAGAACTGGCGATCTGAAGAACGGGAAGTTGGATGAAGACTGGTCTGTCGGACGCTGGCTTTGGTTCGACCTGAAGCATCCAACGCGTGATGAGTACTTTCTTGGAAGCGATGAGGGTGAACTGTTTGCTGCTGATTCGTGGGGCAACATCCGAAGCCTGAGTCGCTTTGGTTTACCATCTGAGGCTGGTGGCCCTTGATGTGAGGAATGTGGTTCGGTACGAGTGCAGGCTGGATCCAAGAACACTGCCGACCCGAAACCATGAACCGAACTTGTTTGCTGATTGTTGCCGTCTTCTCCTTTGGGCCGACCGGCTCGCTTGCCGGATTCACCCAGCTGCCTGAGCTTCAGCCAAAGCCTGCTAACTACCAGCGGCTTGCGTTCTACCCCAAGCGATGGCGAAAGGCGAACATTGACTTTGAGATGCTGGCTTGGGAGGGCAGGAACGTTGTGCTCCTTACGAAGAAGGGAGGCTACGACGCCAAGGTTCTGACCGCGTTTGTGAAACGGTTGGATGACGCGTGGCAGGTGTACTCAGAGTTGATCGGTTCGCAACCGCGTCGGTTCAAGCAAATCAACGGCAAGCCGACCATCTGCGCGATCCCGCGAAACGATCTTTCTTGCGGCTACGGTTGTGGCTTCGTCGGAGCGACGGGGATCGAAGCGTCGGCGTTCTATTCGATCGACCTGCCCGAGTTTCAGAAACGCCCGGATGGATTTCAGCACTACTACTTCTACGAGATGGGGCGGAACTTCTTTGTCTTTGGTGACCGTCACTCTTTGTTCACAACCGGGTATGCCGTTTTCATGCGGTATGTGTGCATGGATCAGCTGAACTGCTTCGATCGGGATGCTCGGACACGCAAAACCATTGAAGGGTGTGAGGAGATTTACGCTGAGTCGGATATCAGGTTCTTTGACGCGTTCACGAACCTTGGAAGCGGAGAGAAAAGCAACCGTCTGAAGAACGCCAAGGGGCGCGTCATTTCTCCCAGCGACCAACCGGTGATGTACGCCACCGCGATGTTGAAGCTGAGACGAGACTACGGAGGCGACGCTTGGGTGAAGAAGTTCTTCCACAAGATGCGAGAGAGTAAATCACAGCGTGCGACTGACACCGAGTCCGCGAAGACGCAAGTTTACAACTGGCTGGTCTGCGCTTCGCATGCGGCCGGGAGAGACTTGACGCCGGTTTTTGCCGATCGTTGGCGGATGCCGTTCACGAAGGATCAGCGACGCTTAATGCAGTCCGTCGATTTCACCGCAGAGAACGCCAGTGTGGTGAAGTTGGTGAACGCATTGCTTTCCGGAGGGCTGCCTCGAAAGGCAGACGCCGAGCAGATGGGCTCCATTGTTCCGACTCCAAAGTCCGTTACCGCGACAGAAGGGCAGGGCGGATTCGAATTGAAGGGGGCGTCGCGGATTGTTTATCGCGATGACATGGCAGATGTCCGATCGCTTCAGCCGCTCGCAAATGTCATTGCGGGTGAGCTGGAATTGATTACCGGGATGCGACCCCGTGTGGTGTCTTTTAAACCGGGAATGTCACTGCAGGGTGACGTCCTGCTACGCACAAGTGATGAGGGGCCAGATCATCCCGAAGGCTACCGGCTTGTTAGCGACTCATCTGCGGTTTCCGTAGTCTCGCAAGCTTACGAAGGAGTAGCCCATGGATCGGCTTCGCTTCTTCAACTCATGAATCAGCAGTCGTTTTCTATCCCGTCGCTCAGAATTGCGGATGAACCCACAGCCGCGTACCGGGCGGTAATGATCGACATCGCGCGGAGCGTGCATTCGATTGGCGTGATCAAAGATGTCGTTCGGCTCTGTCGGCTGTACAAGGTTCGATATCTTCACCTGCATTTGACGGACGACCAAAATTTCACGTTTCCTTTTCCTCCTGTCACGGACAACATTGAACGCAATTTCTGTTATTCGCTCGAAGAACTAAATAGCCTGGTTACGTACGCGGACGACCGAGGTGTCACGATCATTCCAGAGCTCGATTTGCCGGGGCATTCCACGAAGCTTAGGCAGTCCGGCTATCTGTCTCCGTCTAAGAACGATGCCGACGTTGCATCGCCTGCGAACTACGAAAAGATGGGTGTGATCGTCGATGCGATGTTGGACGTGTTCCAGAGCTCGCCTTACTTTCACATTGGCGGCGATGAATCCGGGGCGGGTCGGAACCTGGTTCCATTTCTTGCCGCGATGAATAAGCGAGTTCGCAAGCGTGGGAAGCGGCTTCTGGTGTGGGAAGGATTTCATGGTGCTCCCACCGCTGCACTGCCAGCGGAAGGCGATGATCGAGTCATCGTCATGGCATGGGAAAGCTCATACAACGCCCCATGGGATCTGTTGAATAACGGTTATGAACTGATCAATGCGTCGTGGAAACCGATGTACCTGACGGGTGGTTACGGTGGGCTAATCCATCCGGGGTCGACAGGCGGCAAGCGATTCTTGCTCGAAGATATTTATCGGTGGAACAAAAATACGTTCATGCATTGGGAGCCGGGTCGCCCGATTTTCGAAGATCGCGGCCCTAACGATCCAAATCGCAATGATGGCGAATGGAACGCTGGTTTGATCAACAAAGAGAATCAGATTCTGGGTGGGCAGTTGTTGTATTGGGAACAGCACGAAGGCAGCGTGATTCACTTCTTGAAGAGCCGTGTACCTGTCATGGCCGAGCGACTTTGGAATCCAGAGAATGAACAGTCGTTTGGAGATTTTGTAAAGCGAGCCAATTCAGTTGGTGAAGCGGTTCTTCCCATTCTGCAGCCGGTCGAAATTCTACCAGTTGCTGAAGATCAGTCCGAACCGGTCGTTGGGCTCTATCAACCCTACGAAGGAGATCAAACTCAAGTCACACTTCGGAATCGAACAAAGATCCAGGGCCAAATTAGGTATAGCACTGGCGGATGGTCAGGGAGTTTGAACTCACCCAACTTCCGTCCGGTTCCGAAGCCATCAACGGACTACAAAGAACCGCTCACGGCACGCGGAGCCTACAGTGTTCGAGCAGAGCTCTTACGATCCGATGGAACGCCGGTCGAGGGGCACAGCTGGCAGTACTACAACAACTGGCCGAATCGCGTTGAAGTGACCGAGTACGACATCGGCCGCCGCACGATGCGGAATGTTCCGGATCTTGCAGCGATGCCAGAGACGAAAGTTCTGCGGCGCTACAAGATGCCGTTTGTTCGCGGGCTCATGCGAAACGTCGCGGTTCGTGGTCAACTTACCCGGGCCGATCTTGTTGCTCCAGCTGACGGCGAGTACGTGCTGGAACTGCGAACGCAAAGTGGTCACGCGACTCTGTTTCTTGATCTGAATCAGAATGGAAGGTTCGAGCCAGCTGAAACGCTGGTAAAGGATAGCCCCAATGACGAGTCGGGCCAGTTCGCCAAGGTCAAGCTTAAGAAAGGGCAGCGGTACGGAATTCGTATCGATCACGCCACTAACATGCCTCGCCCAGTGCTGCTGCTATTCGTCACGCGTCCGGACAACCAGGAACGTGCTGAGATTAGCAAGTACCTTCAGCTACCGAAGTAGGACAATTTCGGACAGCCGGATGCGGTGAGGCCCGAGAGTAGCGCTCGTAAGATTCGAACCTTCGATCAAGTGATGAACTCTGCTCCGAACACTCGCCTGCGTAGTTAGGGAATGGGTGGCGTCGCGGAGACACCACAGCGTTCGCCCATCTTTGCATAAACCTCAATGCCGTTCGCGGAGTGTCGGGTTAGGTCCGCGTCGAATTGAATAGCGCCGGGCTGGAACACTGTCGTGACGTTCGAACCACCGAACGAG
>JBGCDN010000751.1:0-3579 GCA_045105495.1 Planctomycetaceae bacterium | reverse complement strand
GGTATAAGAACAAGATACTCTCCCGCTTGCGGGAGAGTCGGGCTCTCCGACCCGGAGAGGGCTGACCGCACAACTGCCACGGTGGTCACTGGCCAGCAGTCTCTCAGGATCGACCTCGCATTGCTCGTTGGCCCGCGCGTACTTAATCTCTCGGAATGAGCGACTCAGAACCACTCTCCATTGCCGAACAAATCGCGGCGCAAAAAGAACAACTCGCCGGCATGCGAACCCACGCGGCTCGGTTGCTGGAAGACGGGACATCCGGACGACAAGTTGCGATGTTCTTGTCGACCGCCATGGATCGGTTCCTTGTCTCGCTAGTAGACAAAGTTGTTACCGCGTCCGGCACGCCGGTTCCCGATCGGTCAGCTGTCGTCGCTGTCGGCGGAACCGGGCGAGGCGAACTCTGGCCGCACTCCGACATTGACCTCTTGTTCCTTTCGGCAAAGCCTCACGACGGATTTGCACAACTGGCATCGCTTGTGGTTCGAGACTGCTGGGACTTCGGCATCAAGCTCGGCCACACTGTTCAAACTGGTGCGGAAGCGAGGGTGTTGGCAAAGGATGAGATTCAATTCGCAACCTCGCTGGTTTCAGCGAGAACTCTTGTCGGAGACGACGCTTTCGTCCAAACCTTCAAGTCGCGATTGCTGCGAGACGTAATTCGGAAGCGGCAAGCAGAATTCATCAAAGCCTGCGTGACCAGCCGTCAGGAAGAACGAGATCAATCTGGCCAGGCAGTCAAGCAACTCGAACCAGACGTCAAACGCGCGCCGGGCGGGCTGCGTGATGTGCATCTCATGCAGTGGATCGCGTTTGCTGTCTCTGGTATCACCGACCTCGAGGGCATGGGTGAACTGGTTCCGTCGAAAGACATCCTCGCGCTGACCGATGGCTACGAGTTTCTGTCTCGGATTCGCTTTGATTTGCATCTGCACGCTGGCCGACCGCACGATACCTTCACACGCGAAGATCAAATGCGGATTGCGGAAGAGCGTGGCGTGCAACCGGATGCTGGCCGACGCCCTGTCGAACGTCTGATGCAAACCTACTTTCGGCACACTTCGCAGATCGCTGGAATTAGCGATCAGTTTGTGAAACGCCATCAACCCAGAACCCTTCGCGCGAGGGTGATGAGCCCGTTGACTTCGCATCGATTCGATGGCATTTACGTCATGCGAAACGAGGGCATTGATGTCGTCGGTAAGCACAAAGACGAAGTGTGTTCTGACCTTGAGGCAACACTCAAGTTGTTTCTCGCATCACTTCTAAACGACGTCGATCCGGTTCCGGAAATCCTTGAACTTATTCGCGAAGCCGTACCCGGTTATCCGGCGGAACTGAGCAAGAAGTCCGGCAAGCTGTTCCGGAAAATCCTACGCAGCCCTGGTGACCTGGGGCGTGTGCTACGAACCATGTACGCAACTGGTGTACTGGAACATCTCATACCGCAATTCGCCCACACACGCGGTCTCATTCAGTTTAATCAGTACCATTCTTTCACGGTTGACGAACATACCTTTCGAGCAATCGAAGCGGCTGTTGCATTCAACAAGGATGATGGCCGCGTTGGCAGCGCGTATCGAGCGGTTCGACACAAAGCGAGTTTGCATCTGGCTATCCTGCTGCATGATGTCGGCAAAGGTTTCGAAAGAGATCACAGCGAACTGGGAGCCGAAATTGCGAAGGAAGTTGGCCCACGGTTTTCCATGTCGCCGCACAAGCAGGAAATGATTTCCTTCCTGGTCCTCAATCATCTCAAGATGTCCCACCTCGCGTTGCGGCGTGATATTTCTGACACGCAATTGATTGTCGAATTCGCTCGACTGATCGGCAGCCCGGAGAAGCTGCGAATGCTCTACGTGCTGACGGCTGCTGATATCACTGCGGTGGGGCCAGATGTATTTACCGACTGGAAGGCGGATTTGCTCGGAACGTTCTACAGCCGCACCATGGAGGTGCTGAGCGGAACACCAGAAAAGCATCTCGAAGCTGAGCGAATTAAGTCGGCTCGTGTGAATGTGGTTGAAGAAGTTGAAGAGATTGCTGAAGCGGATATCGATGAAGAGTGGATTGAGAATGAACTCGATGCGATGCCCGTGTTCTATCTGATTGGTGAGAGTCCGAATCGGATTGCTCAGCATTTGCTTCGACTAGTTGATCTGCCGGACGATGGAATTCTCGTTTGGGGAAATTACGACCCCGAAACGGACGTTGTTGAATACCATGTCATCGCAAGGGGAGAAGCGTCGGTGGGTTGCTTCCATCGTGTCACTGGTACGCTGGCCGCTTTGCGAATGGACATTCTGACTGCCGGAATCTGTACGACTCGTGATGGAGTTGCCATTGATGCGTTTCGAGTAACCGACAACGATTTTGAAGGACAGATACCACCAGAACGAATCGAAGAAGTTGCGAAGAAAGTCCGAGCCGTCCTCGCGCGAGAAATGTCGGTCGAGGATTTGCAGTCGCGCCGAAGAACGCTTGGCGACCAAGCGGCAAGCGACGTTTCGGCCCTCGAATCGCGGGTCGTTATCGACAATGATTGCTCGCGCGATTTCACGGTGATTGATGTGTTCGCCTACGACCGACCGGGACTGCTGTACGCGCTATCTTTGGCTCTACACGAACTTGGTTTGTCGGTTCAGTTGGCTCGGATTGGCACGCATTGGGATCAGGTAGTTGACGTTTTTTATGTCACCGATTCGGAAAAGCGGAAGGTCAAGAACAAGGAAATTACAAGTCAAATTCGCGAACGTCTGATCGAAGTTGTTAACGAATCCACTTGACCACCCCGATTGGATTGCCGGACGACGCAACGCTCATTACAGTTCGCCCCCAGCACACGCCACGCGTGATTTCGAATAGCTGCTGCACGGAGGCAAAAGTGAAGTTCGACCCACAAGAAGTTGAGTTGCGCGTTGGAGATACGGTCATTATCGGGGAAGTGCGAATGACTGTCGTGCGCATCACTGGTGAAGAAGTGACGCTGGACTTCATCGATTCCGACGAAGCCGGGCAGACCGCTGCTCCCAGTTTCGCAAACGAAGTCATCCTGAGGCCACGCTAACGAAGCCCACGCTCGTTCACGCGTGAAGTGCACTAAGCACCATACTGACTCGCGCTCTACAACGTTCTCGCGGCGATAAGCTACCCGGGAACCAGCATCCCAACTTCGCCGCCGCACACCGCTGCAACTGGAAGCTAGTTGCTTGCCGCTTAGCGGCGTTGTGGTTCGACGGAACCGTTCTCAAGGCTCTCGGTGTCGTGGGTCGCCTGGACCAGAACCGATACTTTCATCTCTCGCCCGCCTCGGTTTACCTCGAGTGAAACGGTATCGCCAATTTCAGCTGTGGAGAGCTCACGTAACAGATCTTCGCGGCGGTCAATCTGCTTGCCGTCGATACCGATAATCGCATCAAATGGTTGGAGCCCGGCTTGAGCAGCAGCTGATCGCAGGCCAACCCGATGAATCACCGCGCCTGTGATTCCTGATGGAAGCACCGAGTTCGGAAACAGCACAACGCCGAGACCGGGGCGTGTTCCAAATCCGCCTTCAATGAGCTGCGGAACCAACCA
>JBGCDN010000750.1:0-3913 GCA_045105495.1 Planctomycetaceae bacterium | reverse complement strand
TCATCTCACTTCGTTTCCAGGCAGCCCATTCAAACAAAGCGATCTGGCCATCAGAGTCTGCATCGCCGGGTGAGAATTCTTCGGGTAACTCAGGCAAATACTTCTCGCGTTTGCGTTGCTGGAAGACGGTTGCGCCGGTCGACGTACGCGATTTTGCTTCACGTGCTTGTTGCTCTGAGCGTTCCTTAATCCGCTGCTGAAAACGCTCTGTTGTGCGGGACGTAAAGTCTTTGACTGACATGGATTTTACATTGCCCAGCCCCATCCTCTCCCGAAATGATGACGGGAACCGTGACATCTCTGACTCATCGATATTGCCGTCTCCATTCCGGTCCATCATGCGACTCATGCGTCCGGCCATTTGGCTCATGTCGAATCCGCCACTTCCGCCCGGAAAACCGCGTCCACCGAAGGATCCTCTGCCACCGCCATCTGAAGATGATGGTCGACCACCGAAGGATGATCGTCCCCCAAACGGTGGCCTGCCGGTAGAACCGCGTGACGATTGCTCTCCTCCGCGTCGGTCACCGCGAGATCGCGTTCCTCTCGACGACTCGTCTCCCCCACCTCGTCCGCGGCGACCTCTTTGGGCCTCAGCATCTATGGACGATGACAAAACCAAGGCGACGGCCATCAACAGCGTTGAGATTCTCATCAGCAGACTCGGCAGAACACGGGGGCAAAGAAACAGGGCCGAAGGCTTAAGAAAATGCCCATTTGGACATCCCGAGAGCATTCAGCACACAGACTCAAACACCGTGCGCAGCGTTTAGTTTCGCGCGAATCTATTGCGACGACGCTCGCCCCGAGGTATCGATCCCATCGGGCAAGCAGCCGATTCAGAGCACTCCGGCCGGATACTGGCCAGAAATCAGCTATCTTCGGTCTCTGGAACCACGATCGCGGCTGCTACCGCCTCGAGAGCTACCTCGATCACCCCATGACCCTCGACTGCTACTGCTGCCGCCACGATCCCCGCCCCATTGGCTTCGGCTCGAGGTGTTTCCTCGATCGCCCCAACTTCGGCTTCGATCGGAACCGTTGCTGCTACCGCCGGTCTTTTCGACGGCTTTTTGATAGCTGCTCGCGAACTCCTTCTCCGACATTGGCTTCACGGCGATACCGGCCTTCTCAAATGTGCCGCGAACCGTACGGCTTCTCTGCCATTCTTCGGTCGATATTGTCCCATCTCGGTCGCGATCGAGCGCTGAGAAGTAGTAAGTGGCTCGTCGTTGGTCCCGTGACTTCTCTTCGGCGGTTCGCTTTGACCCAGACTTAGATCGAGCGTTTGGTGAATTGACTGATCGGACGCGCGATCCGCCGTTGCTGCCAGAAACGGCAAGTCGGCCTCGTTTGGCTACGATACCACGATCTGCTTCGCTCTTTTCGCCTTCCAATTCGCGAGGCGTGAGGAATCCATCCTGATTTGCATCAAGCTCGAAGAACGCGAACATGTCGCTTCTTTTCCATGCAGCCCACTCGTAAAGAGCAACCTGTCCGTCACCGTCTGAATCGCCTTCCTTGTATTCCTCAGGCAGCTGATCCAGGAACTTACGACGTTCACTCTGCTTGAATACGGTACCTCCGGTGGACGTCTTGGAACTTCCGTCGGTTCGTCCGTAGTCGCGTCTGTCGCGATCACGGCTGCTACCTTCCGATTCGCTGCGACGTTGTTCAATTCGCTGCTTAATTGCCTCGCCTGCCTTCTTTCCAAAATCAGCGACGGAGATCCCGCGACGTGTATCGATACCGCCAGCATTGAATCGCTCTTTCCACGAACTTGGCATGCGGTCAAGTTCGCCCTTGTCGATGTAGCCGTCTCGGTTCCGATCGAAGTAACCAGCAATCCGGCCGCCAACCTGGCTTGGGTCGAAATCCGGACGGCCCCCGCGGCTGCTTCCGCCGCCCCAACTTCGGCCTCGATCACGGCTGCCGCGATCGCTGCCTCTGTCACCGCCGCGGTCGCCCCCACGGTCACTACGACCAAACCCCCGTTGTGCCTGAACCATGTCAGTCGCAACGAATAGGCAAAGAAAACAAGCAATTGCAGGGAGTCGGAGCTTTCGCATTTCTGGCTCTCGCGTAGAAAGAAGTCACCCGGAAGGTACCAGATTTTACCACGTTCCGCACAAATGGAACTGTAAAAACAACATCGACTCAGAGTCTCTGTTCGGACCAGTCTTGGTCTCGTGACACTGTCAAACTATCGGAATCCCTGTTTTTCGCTTCATTTCACGCCCAAGAGCAGCGAACACGTTCCCCGAAGTCCACAAAGTCTTCCATGACTTGCAAATAGAACCAAAGCAGAGATCCTTCGTCTCGATGAGTTCGGCCCCCCAACAAATCCTCGATCAAGCGATCAAACCTGAAGTCGATTCAGGTGATCGTAAGACCTTCGTTCCGGCGAAGTTTCTTGGGCACCGACACGCCCAAACAATCGTGCCATGGCTTCTCACAAAAGACCTGAAGCTCAACCCAATCCGTCGTGAAGTCCAGCTCGACGACGGCGATCGCCTGGTCTTACAAGACGACTGCCCGGAGATTTGGGCTGACGGCGACCCCGTTTTGCTACTGCTGCATGGCCTGTCTGGCTGCCACATGAGTGCGTACATGCAACGGATGGCATTGAAGGCGAACGCCTTGGGAGTTCGAGCGTTTCGGCTCGATCACCGTGGTAGCGGAGCAGGACGTGGACTGGCAAAGTATACATACCACGCTGGACGTAGCGAAGATGTTCGTGCGGTGTTGGATGAGATCGAACACGTCTGCCCCGGCTCCCCGGTTTCGATATCCAGCTATTCGCTCAGTGCGAATCTCATGCTGAAGCTGTTGGGCGAAGCGCCGAGTGCGGTGCATGGTTGTGTCCATCGAGTTTCTGCCGTGAGCCCTCCGGTGGACCTATCGGCCTGTGTTCGGTTCCTCGACTTCTCTCTCGTGGGCCGAATTTACGATCGCAATTTCACGAAGTGGCTTATCAAGCAGGTGAAGGATTCACCGCAATGGCGTGAAGATGTTCCGCTCGCGAAGAATATTCGAGCCGCAAAACGTGTCATTCACTTTGACGAACTCTACACCGCCCCGGCAGCCGGTTATCGCGACGCCGCCCACTACTATGCCGAAGCCAGCGCTGGTCCGCGTATCAAAAGCATCGCCACGCCGACACTCATAATTATCGCCCGCGATGATCCCATGATTCCGTTCAAGTCGTTCGAGAATCTGGAGATCAGTTCCTCCGTCGAAATGCGGGTGACCGATCGTGGCGGTCATCTTGGTTTCTATGGAACCGCAGGCATTGACCCAGACCGATATTGGATGGACTGGCGTCTGCTGGAGTGGCTGTTCGAGAAGTAAATCACATTTGATTCTCTCTCTCTCGAAGCGACGTGTTGTCAAAAGTCACCATCACCACTGGTCACTTGCAACCATCGAAGCTACGTGTCCCTGAAAACTAAGCATTTACGAATGACAATTCTCCGGCGCGGTCATAGCCTGTAAGAACGCAACATTGACCGCTTCCGGGAAGATCACCATGAAATCGCTGCTGCGAATTCCGCTCGTGTGTTTGCTGGCCACTTCTTTGAGTTTCGCGCAAGACCTCGAAGATAAAAAACCGCTCGACCACGCTGACTACGATCTTTGGAACACGGTCCGCCAAACGTCTCTCTCCAACGACGGCAAGTGGGTGATGTACTCGGTCGTCGATGGTAAAGATCGATCAACACTTCGAATTCGCGAGTCAGCCGGTTCAAAAGAATTCACCGCGAAGAACGCCTCTTCGGGCCGATTCACCTACCACAGCAAACGTGCGTTGTTCGTGGTTCAGCCTGATCCGGACATGGTGAAGAAGCTGCGGAAAGACAAGAAGACCGGCGACATCCCCAAGCCGAAGCTCCAAATCCTGACACTCGCAACC
>JBGCDN010000749.1:0-3798 GCA_045105495.1 Planctomycetaceae bacterium | reverse complement strand
TTCGGCGATGTACTTCGGAGGAGCAGCATCGATTACATTCGCGCTACTTGTGGCGTTCATTTTTATGGTGACTGCTGTGTCCTACCAGCTACGTGGTTGGCTGGGTCGGATGATGGAAAACAAGCGTACCCGCGGAACCGTTATCACGGTGACCACAATTTTCTTTGTGCTTGTCATGCAGCTTCCGCAGTTCATCACAATGAAGAGCATTGGCTCCGGGAGCAATGAGCGGCGAGAGATCCGTAAGTCATACGACGACGATATTGCAGCCCTGCAGGAACAAGTCGCCGCGAACGAACTTTCCGCCAACGAATACACAGAGCTCGCCACGACAAGGCAGGAGACCTTCAAAGCAGAACGACAAGCATTCTTCGATGCCAACGCAGCGGCAAGCCACCGCTTCACACGCAAGATCAACACCTTTGTTCCACCGGGATGGCTGGCTCTTGGGGCCACCGATGCAGCCGCCGGGAAAATTGGAATCCCCCTACTCTGTGTGTTTGGCATGGCTGCAATCGGAACCGTCAGCTTGGCTCTTTCCTATCGCAGCACGTTGCGAGTGTACACAGGCACGCACAACAAGGACTTCCGAGAAACAGTCGCTTCGAAGAAGACATCTGCCACTGAGGGCACGCCACTTGATCGCGAACTTCCATTACTGACCGGCCAGCAGTCAACAATGACCCTCGCCTCTTTCCGCTCCATGCTTCGCGCGCCGGAAGCGAAGATGGCGCTGCTCACGCCACTCATCATGATGGTGGTGTTCGGATCGCTCATGCTGACGGGAAAAATGAATCGGTTTCCAGCTGTCGGCCGTCCAATGGTGGGAGTCGGCGCGATCGGAATGGCGCTGTTGGGGATGATTCAGATTTTGCTAAACATGTTCGGCCTCGATCGACAGGGCTTTCGTGCCTACGTGCTAATGCCGATTCCCAGACGCGATGTTCTGCTGGGCAAGAATCTTGGCGTATTCCCGATTGGGGCTGCCCTAACCATCCCACTCATCGTGTTCTCAGCCGTCGTCTTTGGGATGCAGCCAACGCATCTCCTGGCAACGCTTCTGCAGATACCAATTGTGTACTTCATCTTCTTCACGGTCACCAACTACATCTCGATCGCAGCTCCAATCGGCATTGCTTCAGGAAGCATGAAGCCCACGACGATGAACTTCAAAGTTGTGATGATGCAACTTCTCGGGACATTGCTGATGCCTGCAGCGTTCATCCCGGCGATTCTGGCTCTGGGAACCGAAATACTGGCCGTCGAGTTCGGAACACTCGGAACGTGGCCATGGTTCCTCATCATCACGATCGTCGAACTTCCAATCGCACTGCTGTACTACCGAATGATGTTGAACCTGCTGGGGCGGTATCTCTCTGAACGCGAACAGGCAATTCTGGAAGTCATTTCTCAGGTAAAAGACTAAGCCACTCTCCGCATCAAACTGGCTGATCGCGACCCGGTTTCGGCAACGTGTTTGGTTCAATCAACGGCCCGTAGAGTTCTGGGCGACGATCGGCCATGCGGGCGATGGCATGCTTGCCGGGAACGCGAACAATCTTCTTGGTTCGAGCTAAGTTCAGATCGATATCAGCGTAGAGAATCTCTTCGCCTCGGGTTTCCGCTTTGGTCAGCGTGTTACCGTTCGGATCGCAAATGCTGCTACGACCTATGAAGCTAAAACCACGTTCGGTTCCGACTCGATTGATCGCAGCGAAGTACACCGCGTTCTCAACCGCCCGTGAGTTAATCGTGTAGTCCGCTGTTGTTTCGGCACCCGGCGGCCAGTTGGTAGGAAGCGCGATGAGGTCGGCTCCGTCCATGGCGAGGCAGCGTGTCGCTTCAGGAAACGACGCGTCGTAGCAAATCAGCGTGCCAACTTTCACATCGCCCGCCTGATGTGCGGTAAACGGCTGGGTTCCGAACGACGTGAACATATCCACGCCCAGGTATGGAAGGTGCGCTTTGCGGTAGTTCGAAATGACACCGTCCGGACCAATCAAAACGGCGGCGTTGTAAACATCGTTGCCGTCCAGTTCTAACATGCCCGCAACCATGTAGGCATTCAGTTCACGGCAGGCTTTAGTCAGTCGTTCGGTCGATGGGCCCGGTATCGATTCGGCAAACTGCTTGGCTTCGTCGAGACTCTCAAAGCAGTATCCGGTTAAGACGCATTCCGGAAAGATAGACAACGCAGCTCCGGAGCTGGTTGTCGTCCGAAACCGTTCGACAACGTGATCGATGTTCTGACTCACTTCGCCAATAGTGACATCCATCTGCACGCCGGCAATCTTCATCATCATGATCCTAAGAAGAAACGATCTTCGCAGCAGCGGTGCCGCTTACTCTGAAGCGGGGTCTTTCCTACGCCTTGCAGCCATACGAATGGAACTCGATATCTTCCAACATGGTCAGTAATTCTGCGTCTCGGCTCAGTAGTTCTTTGAGTGGTGGCCTCACCCCACCCAGCGGCAGCCCTAGTTTGGTGAGAACCATCTTGAGCGACGCATGAAACGGAAACTGCAGCAGCTCTCGAATCATCAAAGCCGACTGAAGCTGAAGCGTTCGCGCCTGTTCGATATCGCCTTCGCTAAAGGCATCGATAATGCGCTGAGACAACGGCGCGGCGACGTTGTAGGTGCTACCGATCGCAGCCTTCGCGCCTGTTGCCAACGCGCCGAGCAACATTTCGTCGCAGCCCCACACAACGTCGAATGCATGGTCATCAACGGCGAGACACATCTGGTATTCGAACAACTTCGTGTCTGTGTACTTCAGTCCCACCAAATTCGGAACGCTTTCACGTCCGTCTTCGAGGAACCGAACGATGTCGACTGTCGAACCCGTCAACGATGGAATGTGGTAGTAGTAAAAAGGTAGGTCCGATGCCGCGGCTGCAATCTGAGCCACGCTGCGAGTCAGACTCAAATTGTCAGCCGCTTTGAAATACGACGGACAAGTGGCCGACACAATATCGACACCAACCGACGCCGCATGTTTGGCAAGCTCTTTCGCTTCCGCAATGCTGTTGTGCCCAACCTGAGCGATTACAGGAATACGTCCGGAAGCGGCTTTCACGAATTCCGCAGTCACCGCCTTACGTTCGTCACTGGTCAGCGACATGCCCTCGCCAGTACTACCGCAAACGTACAAACCGTTGATGCCATTGGAGATGAGAAACTCGACCATCGCCCCGATGGGTTCGAGGTTCACATCGCCTTCTGCGGAGAATGGTGTCAGGGTGGCGGCAATCAGGCCGTTTAGTCGTTCGTGCTTCATGCGCTCTTAGTATCTGAAAAGAGGAAGCGTGCGGCTTCACTTGAATTTACTTAGTTTGTGTTTGGCTTGTCGCCCGGTCCGGTCTCAGTCGAGCAACTAATCGTTCCACTCAGCAACAGTCTTGACCTGAACCTCATGGTTCAATCGGTCTCGATGAATTGTAGACGGCCAGTAAGCCAGAACCGGATGCGATCGCGACCGCGCGCCGGTGTAGCCGGTGACGCCGGGCGGTCCCGCCGTGACCAGTGGTGCGAGTTCGCGAAGCATGCGATCAATGGCCGCTCGATTTGGGTCACGAGCCGAAACTCGAAGTACCACCTCCCAAGCATCGGTACCGCCAAGATTCATCCCGTCCAGTGAACCGCCCGCGCCGAGGATTGCGTAGTTGTAGTGAGCCAATTCGAAGCCGCCTTCGCTAACACGTTTTCGAATCAGCTTGCCACAGTGTTTGGCCTTCGCCACGGCGCCTGGTCCGGCAACAACAATCATGGCCGAACCAGCAAAGCCATCCTTATACGC
>JBGCDN010000748.1:0-8639 GCA_045105495.1 Planctomycetaceae bacterium | reverse complement strand
GAATGGGATGTATTCGTCCGGGTCGCCGGCAACGTTGTTAAGACAATGGGCGCCGATGTCGAACTGCTTCAGGACGGAACGCCTATCGCTGAACAGACGATTGTAATCAACGGTGACGAATCGCAGCGGCTCTCGTTCCGAGTGACAGCCGACGCGCAGTGTTCACTTCAAGTCAAGTTGATGCCGGATTCATTCGACTCGTTGGAGTCGGACAATGTCGCTTGGCTGGATCTGCCTGAAGGCCGCGGTCTGCGAGTCGATGCGGACACCGGTTTGGCGTCCTGGAGACATGCGTTAAGTGGAGTCGAGAATCTCGAACTCTATCCACTTTCAGATGATGCTTCTGAACCGCCGCAGTACGACGCGATCGTGTCAGATTCTGTCGAGGGCCTCGAGATGGATGGGCTGGTCAAAGTAATGATCGGTGTGATTCCACCGGACTTAAGAGAATTGATTGAACCATCCGAAGGGCAAACTGAAATTGTCGACTGGAATCGTACTGAGCCTTTGTTGCAACACGTGCAACTGTCTGACATCACGATTGTCGATCCACCCGCCCGTAAAGAAGGCGTCGTCGACAACCAGATTGAAGAACTCGGCTACGAGATTCTGGTTTGGGGCGACGGCGGACCATTATTGTTGAAGCAACGCGACGGCGTGAAGTTATCGCTCTACTTCCTGTTTCACACAGACAGTTCCACCCTGCCCTATCGGTTGGCCTTCCCGATTACCGTCGCCAATTCAATGAACATGGCTCTGCAAGCGACGTCGCTGTCGGAGGTTCGAGGGCAGAGAACTGGGGTGCTTGACCCGATCCGGCTAGTAGCCGAACGCGAGTACGACATCGGCGGGCCAGACGGTAGCAGTCGGACAATCGAGACGAACGAGCAAGGCGTGCTGAGTGGTGTTCCTGCCCCGGTGGTTGGCGAGTATGCACTTCGAGAAAGTGGGGCCGTGACCCGAAAAGTTGGAGCCGGGTTATTGGACCAACGAGAGACGTCTCTGAACGCGGTTGAAGAAATTCAGTTCCGCGAGATTGCGGTCGGAGTCGCTGAGACGACAGTCAAGAACGACCGTCCGTTGTGGAAGCTATTGGCCGTTGTTGCGTTTGTCATTCTGCTGATTGAATGGTGGTTCTTCCAACGTCGTCCGGACGGCACCTAAAGGGAAAGGAACCGATGTCATATACGTTGAAGACAATTTCGATTGCTGCGGTTCTTCTCCTGTCTGCGATCACTGCGCGTGGTCAGGATGAGGTGATCGAAAAGGTAGACCTTGCGTTCAACCTGGAAACGTACACCACCACTCCTCGATCGTACGCGCCGATCCTGGGCAAGATTACGCTGGAACCACGGGTCTCGAATTTATTGGAAGGAACGCTCCATCTGCAATTCAACGATAACGACATCACGGTGCTGCAGATGCAGATTCCAGACCTGGCTGTCGCTGGCACGCCGTACGAGTCTGCGATTCTGATTCCACCATTGCCATCGTCTGGTTCCAAAGGCCTGAACGTGGACGCGCGATTCGTGATGGAGGATCGGGAAATCGTCCTTAGCTCGTCGGCTTCGATCACAAACGACCTCTCGCTGCTAATCACTCAGGCATTTCAACGAGGCCTCTTGGTTGGGATGGTGGTTGAAGGAAAAGACGATCCGAAAGCTGCCAACCAAGTGTTCCTCTCGAGCGTCCTGAAGTTCGGCACCTACGCTCAACAACCGGGCATCTGGGTGAAGAAAGTCAGTGGAGAACAGCAGTTTATTGCTTCACAATCCGGCAAGTTCCGGACCGCTCACGCAACGCTGCAACCAACTGTGGTGCCCAATGAGCCGGTATCGCTTTGCTCGTTCAACATTCTGACGATTGCCGACGAAGGCCTCGGACGCCTGAACAAGAAGCAGCTGCTGGCGATCATCCAGTGGGTCAAATCCGGCGGTAGCCTTTGTGTCGTCCCGGACGGAGCACTATCGCCTATCCACACGAACTTCCTGACGGACGTGCTGGCAGAATATTCTGAACCGCCACCCATGACTCTCAACAAGCTCCGAGAACTCAACTACGACGCTCGGGTTTTGAAGTCACCTCTCGGACTAGGACGCGTGGTCATTCTGCCACCGAACCGGCGACTGAGTGGTGAAGAGGCAAAGAATCCACTGACCGAAGACGAGTGCCGTGACTTTGCAGGGTTTCTGTGGAAGGTTCGACGGGACCAACTTGCGAAGGAACAGTGGGAATTCACAGTTCCGCGTCCGACTGAAGAGGAGTTGTTGTATCGCACCGTGGTGAATGAATCAGCAACGGCAACTCGGAACGGTATCAACGAGGTCACAGAACAGCTCATGCCACGCAACGTGCGTATGGTTCCTCTGTCGTTGGTGGGAATGCTGCTGGCCGCTTACGTTTTCCTGGTTGGCCCGGGCGACTACCTGCTGCTTGGTTTGTTAAAGGCCAGGCGATTTACCTGGATCGTATTTCCTTTGGTTACCGCCGCTTTCGCGTTCGCCATGGTCGCTCTGTCTAACCACTTCATGTCCACAAGTGAGACTGGCGGAACCATCGAGGTTCACGACGTGATCGGGCGAGGCGAGGTCGTTCGCAAGACGACGTTGGACTTAGATTTCTTCGCAGCTCCTCAAGACGTAACCGAAGAAATCAAGGCGGAGTTGGTCATTCCAACCGACATTCGATCGTCTGTTTACGACTACCAGGGCGGCGGGCTTGAATTCGACGAATTCGGCAACCCACTTCCAAAGCGGTTTCGCCAGGCGGTGGTGTTTAGTGGAGAGAACTCGCATCTTCGCGGGCGGGTACCAAACAGTTACACCAGGCAGCGATCCGTGAAGCAATGGCAACCTGAACTTAGTCGCCGCTTTTCTTTGACGCCATCGCAAGCCCCCAACCTGGGTTTCGATTGGGAGAATCCAGGTGACCTTTGGACTTTCGAAGGAAGATTGAATCTTCAGAAGGTTGTTGCCGCCCAGAAACAGAGCATAGGCCTTCGAATCCTCAAAGCTTCCAAAGAGTACGCTCTCATTCCCATGACGCAGCCGTACAGCGCTCCACGACTGCAGCCGGGCAACTACTACGAGACAAGCACGGGTGACTACTTGGATCTCATTTCAGAGCTCAGCGCGCCGCAGAAGAGTTTCTTTCGTTACGTTGCGGCCATTAGCCCAGCGGGAGGAGACAACTTTGAAGATCTGGCAATGTTGGATCCTTCGGATGAAAGTCAGTTGCTGCTGATCGCCTCTTGGATGGAAGATGACACGCAGATCATTTACCGGCGGCTCTACAGAAAGTCTGAGCTATCCAAGCCAACCAACGCGGAGGCACAGTGATGGAAACGATAACCAGTGCGACACCAAATCCTGTACCAGCAGCTCGCGAACCAGACGTCGTTGAGATCGATAACCTTCGGGTAAACTACGGGAAAGTCGAAGCCGTCCGCGGCATCTCAATCACAATCCCACGCGGCGAGGTGTATGGATTCATCGGGCCGAATGGAGCCGGGAAGTCATCAACGATCAAAGTGCTGGCAACGCTCCAAACCGAGTTCCGAGGCCGTGCGGCGGTTTGTGGTTTGAACGTTGCAACCAATCCGCATCAGGTCCGTGAACGTATCGGTTATATGCCGGACTTTTTTGGTGTCTACGAAGACCTGACTGCCAGAGAATATCTGCACTTCTTCGCTGCGGCGTATCAGATTGAACGGAAAAAGCGGAAGTCAATCGTTGACGACGTGCTTGAACTAACCGATCTGACTAACAAAATTGACGCCCCCGTTGATGGCTTGTCTCGCGGCATGAAGCAACGCCTGGCTCTTGCCAGAGTCCTTCTTCATGATCCCGATCTACTGCTACTTGACGAACCCGCCAGCGGTCTCGATCCGCGTGCTCGGATTGAAGTGCGGGAGCTTTTGAAAGCACTCAAAGAAATGGGGAAAACGATTCTCATTTCCAGCCACATCCTGCACGAACTCGGGCAGCTGTGCACTCGCATCGGAATCATTGAAGCGGGTCAAATGGTCGAACAAGGTTCGCTGGATGAAATCTATTCCAAGCTACGACTCATGCGAGTGGTTCACATTCGAGTGAAAGAGCCGAAGCCAGATCTGGTTAACCAAATCAAAGAACTTGACAGTGTTCTCGGCATTGAGGAACAAATCGATCGCTGGGCAATCTCTCTAAGGCAGAGTGAAGACGACATTGAAGAACTGCACGAGCAGTTAGTCTCACTTGGAGCTCGCCTTGTGATGTTCCAACCTGAAGCGATGGATATGGAAACCGCATTCATGAAGCTGACAGAGGGCAAGACTGCATGAAGCGGTTGTTGGCAAAACTAGAACTGCCACTCTTCGCGAGAGAGCTGACTGAGCTAGCCGCAAAGAAACGAACCTACGGCTTGCGCGTTGTGTATTCGATGGTTCTGTTTTGGTTCGGAATCGGGACACTCGGCGATCAACTGGTGGCAACCAGTTCCGTGAGATCTCAGTTCAGCATGATGGGGAATGGCGATCGCCTGTTTGAAGCGTTGTTCTCCTTCCAGATTGTCGCGATCCACATTCTTACCCCCGCGTTAGTTTGTTCTGCAATTACGAACGAAAAAGAACGCAACACGCTCGGCATTCTTCTTCTCACTCGATTGGGGCCGTGGCGGATTCTGTTTGAAAAACTCTGCAGCCGGCTTCTACCGGTTCTGACCTGTGTTCTTCTCTCAGTTCCAATCCTCGCGCTGTCGTATTCGTTGGGTGGATTGAGTTGGAACCCACTGGTAAATGGTCTGATTCTGCTAGTGCTAACTAGTGTTCAGATCGGTTGCCTGACTCTGGTGTGTTCGTCGTTTTTTCGAACGATGACGGGTGCGTTCATTGCGAGCTATGTCGTGCAACTCGGTGTTGGGTTCGCCGTATTCGGAAACCTCTTCGCCAACATGCAGGCCATGCGAAGAGGCTTTGGCGAGGTGGGCTTCCTCTCCGAGGGCGTTCTTGGCATCAGCGGGTACGTCGTTTGGTCGCGCAGTGGAACTCTGAATCCGCTTGAGATGATTACGACTCGGGCCGTGTGGATCATACTGTCTTCGTTGGCCTTCTTTGGCCTCGCCCGGTTCTTCCTTGTCCGTCGAGCCTCAGCAAAGTCAAAGTCACGAGTGCTCGCGTTGTTCAAGCAGCTTGACCGTTTCTTCGTTTGGTCGAACCAACTGACTGGAGGCATTACGCTCGTCAGTGACGTCGGTTCCTTGCCGGGAGATGACCCAATTGCATGGCGAGAAGTGACCAAGAAGTCGCTTGGAACGGCTCGATATTTGTTTCGAGTATTCCTGGTTCTTGAGCTGCCGACGGCGTTTTTCTGCGTCATGGCGGCAGGAATGGGCAGCTTCTACGGCGAATACAATCGGCTGGCTCCCCTTGCATGCGGCCTCTGGTCGATCAGTTTGCTCATCGTGATGATCAAGGCTGCGGGACTCATCGCGTCGGAGCGATCCAGTGAGACGCTCGACGTCTTGCTAACGACACCGCTGAGTGCCAAAGAAATCATCTCGCAAAAGTGCGCTGGCCTGCGGCGAGTGCTGATTGTGACATCACTGCCTTTGCTAACGGTGACTGTGTTCGCGTCGTACATGAAGGGGTTCCCTCGTAGTGAAGCGATCGTTTACGCCATCTGGTCGGTACTCCAGATGTTTATCTACATGCAGCTGATCGCGTGGATGTCGATTTGGGTTGGCATGCGAATGAAGTCGCAGACGCGAAGTATTTTTGCCGCGATGTCTGTCTTTGTTGTGGTGATGGCCCTGCCCGGTGTTCTGTTCAAGATGGTCGAATTCGTTTCACCAGAGTCAATTTACGACGTGAACATTCCCGCGATGGCTGTCTTCCTGCTGAGCGGCCCGACCGCCGGCCTTGTCGCGAACGAATTTGCCAGCCCGTTCAATCAGTTGGGAACAATCATGCGGTGGGCCCCGGTACTCATTCCCATGCATCTCGCATTCTACGGAACCATCACTTACCTCATTCGACGTCGTGTCCTGTCCATTGCTGCCGCAAGGCTAGGGCGGGGTGAAGTCGACTACACAGCCGGCGACATCCAACCTGACACCGCGCCCTCACCAGAACGTCTCGAGCCAACTCATGCTCTCTCGTAGTCTCGTTCGCAACATAGTCTTAGTCGCACTGGCTTCGACGCTCTGCCAGCCATTCGCGTCAGCTCAAAAGCTAAAGATCGCGCAGGTCGTTTGGGGATTTGACGGACGGGTCACTCCAAACGAATTCAACCAGGTTTCGATTCTGTTCGACAATCAGGGAGATGAAGCTTTCGACGGTACGCTTCGGCTACGCAAACGACGAGGCACAGGTCAAACCGTCGGCGCGACACTCGCCGTTGATCGCTATATCGCTCCGTTGGGCCGTAGTTGGGCACACTTCGTTGTGTATTCCGGCACGACCTCAGACCAGTCCGATTGGAACATCTCGTGGAAGGGCGGTTCGGAACAATTACCGAAAGTTCAGTCGGGACAGGCTGCCATTGTTCTCCTGGTGTCGCCGGACGGTCTTGGTTCCTCAGCAAAGGGCATCAAACATTTCGACGAGAGCAACTTTCCAAAATCTGTGACCGCGACACAAAGCCTGCAATCTGTCGTCATGGACCACGCTCCAAGGTGGCAAGCTGCTCAACGGCAAGCCTTCGCAGACTGGATCCGGCTTGGCGGTCAACTACATTTGCTGAAGTCTGATGAAGATGAATGGCCTGGGTTCTCAGAAGAACTGGCGATCCTGAATGGTCCCGCAGTAACACGACCTCAACCGGTGGGTGCAGGCGTGATCTTTCGGTACGACCTTCAGGCCTCCGACCTGAAATCGGGAAGCAAGTTTCCCAAGACAGCTCGGGCGAAAGAAGAAACCTATCGGCTCATCGAAGCAGAAGGTTCAGACTCCGCACTCGAAGCTCGTATGCTGGAACGGACTCGCAACGCGAGCCAAGGATATTACTCGACCATCGAGTATGGCTGGGATGCTGCCGAGCGAGCTCATTCCAGTCTCATAGAAATCACGCAACCGGACCACAATTGGTTGCTAATCTTTCTCCTCGCGATGATTTACATCCTCGCAATCTTCCCCGGCTGCTACCTGATTGGCCGCCGCCGCGTTCACTACGTTGTGACCTACGGTGCGATCCTCGGGGCTGCGTTGCTTTTCAGTCTCGTATTCCTTTTTGTTGGACGTCGTGGATACGGCGAACAAACCGAAGTGAATTCGGTGGCTGTAGCTCAAAGGATCGATGGAGACCGCTGGAACGTGATGCAATGGTCGAATGCGTTCGTGACGACTGGAGATCGCTACGAGCTGGCGCATTCTGGCGATGGAGCCGTCTATTCAAGCGGGCAGGAAACCGAGCGGGTTAATGGCGTCATCGGGATTATGGAGCGAGACGACGACAAGATTGGCCGATCGTTCGATGTTGATATCCCACCGTTTTCGAACAGACCTTACGTGCATCGACAGACAGTCGCGATGCCCGGATTTGATGCGTCGCTTCAGTCTGTGAACATCAAGGGCGGTAAGCTTGTTGGTGCTGTGGTTGACGTGAGTGATCGGTTCCAAAAACAGATCAGCACCAAGGTCCCGTTCAAATCGACAGAATCTTCCTACGGCGTTCAGGCTGAAATGGAGTCGCTGCCGATCTTTCGGATTGTGTATCGCAGCAGCGTGTTTTCCATGAAGAATGACGGCAAGGGACGATTGATTCTGGCGTCGCTTCTTGGTGAGTTGGATCAGTCAGTCGACATGAACGCGCTGACTCAGACAAACTTTACTTCGTGGCTTCGAGACGAAGAAACGACGCCATCGCAAAGATACGGTCGTATGTTTCACGCGATGGTCGCCCACCACTTCGGGGTCTTCAAAGACATCGATTTCAGAAACGCACAGCTAAAAGACGACCGCCTTCGCCTGTTGATTTATGCGCCCATGCCGAAGGAGATGTTCATCACAGGAGAGGACTTTGCGAACCAAAAAGGCTACGTCCTCCTCTGTCAGGATTTGCTGCTGGATACCGCACCATGAGTGATTCATCACCGGCCATTGAGGTCCAGGACCTTAGCCACACCTTCAAACAACACCGCGCGCTTGAGAGCATGTCGTTTCAGGTGGAGAAGGGGTCACTGCACGGATTTGTTGGTCCGAACGGAGCCGGTAAGACGACTACGCTGAAACTGATTTGCACACTGCTAAAGCCGCAGTCTGGTCTGGTTCGTGTCTTTGGGCACAGTATCCGAACGGATGTGAAAGAAATCCGTCGACGAATCGGTTTCATGCCCGACCACTTCAGCATGTATCGCCAGATGACGGTGTTCGAATATCTGGACTTTTTTGGCGCGGCTTATGGGTTGTCACTGAAAGATCGCGATCAAGTCATCACGGATGTTCTGTCGCTGACAGACATGGACGGGCGTCGCGAAGACCTTGTCAGCAGTCTGTCACGTGGGATGCAGCAACGGGTGAGTCTTGCTCGGGTACTGGTGAACGATCCGGATCTGCTTCTTCTTGACGAACCAGCTTCCGGCCTTGACCCACGTGCACGAATCGAACTGATGGAGATTCTTCAGGAGCTTAGAAAGCTGGGCAAGACGATTTTCATCAGCTCGCA
>JBGCDN010000747.1:0-5937 GCA_045105495.1 Planctomycetaceae bacterium | reverse complement strand
CTCACGTCACAAGCGCAGGAAATCTCGCTGGCAGCACTGGCGTTTTCGCTGGTGTCGGAAGGGGTGCTGTTTCTTGGTTCATGCGTAACCCTGGGTGAGCTGAGGAGCGACTTCGCCACAATCAATAGCGCGTGGAGTATTTATCGAAGGTTGCCCAGCAGCGGCTCGCGGAAGTCGCCATAGGTCCTGCGAGAACGACGAACTCAGCCGACGAAGACTGGCACAAATCTGTTGAACCTCGACCAACCGGAGACGCTACCGGTCAGGATGTTGCTGGATATCTACGATGCGGTCCTGCGTCAAAAAGTGCCGTTGGGAGTACTGCTGGATCCGAAGCAAAATGTGATTCACGTTTTCGGTGATGCGGCGGAGATCAAATCGTGGTCCGAATGAAGTGTGGCGACAACAGGTACCGACCATTCGAATTCCGATCGGCTGGACTTGTCATAGAAGATCAGCCAAAGTCGATCAGCGGCCTGATATGGGAAGTCGACTTAGACGCCAAAGAAACAGGTCGCCCGCTTTCTCGCCGTGATCACTTTGAGCAAGTCGCTAGAGATCTACAGGACTTTGCGTATGCAGTTTCGCACGACTTGCAGGCTCCCATGCGTCAGGTCCAGTCAGCTGTAAGTGAACTGCGCGAACAGGAACCGGAAAGCGCTTCGGAAGTGGAAGCAGCGGCGTGGAGTGTTGTGAGAACGAAGAGTGCTGCGATGCAGCGAATGCTGAAATGCCTGCTCGAATACTCTCGCGTCCACACGCATGGCAGCACTTTCAGCGAAGTGGATATTGAAAGCCTGGTCGCAGATGCGATTCGACTACATGGTGACTTGATTGAAAGTCGTTCGGCAAAAATCGAAGTAGGGAAACTGCCGACCGTCCGATGCGACGGGATTCAGATTGCCCGACTTATGTGGCATCTGATCGACAACGCTCTGAAGTACTCCCAGCGAGATCCGAAAATCGAGATCTCAGCAAAGCAAACTCAGCAAGGGTGGTTACTCTCGGTTGTCGACAACGGCACTGGTATCGCTGCAAAGTACCATCGAAGTGCCTTCATTATCTTCCGCCGCCTTCAATTGGTTAGCGGAATCGAAGGCGATGGATTTGGGCTCGCTCTGTCCAAACGCATTGCCGAACGGCACGGCGGCCGTATGTGGATTGAATCGAACGGAAAAGACGGCTCCACCGCTTTTGTGTTGCTCCCCAGCTAGAAGCGAAAGTGATGCGAACAGCATCACAACAAGTCGTCAAACAACGACGCTGGCCGAAGACCATTTTACGACCTGCCGTTGTGACGACATTTAAGTTCGAACAACGAAGGACAAACGGCAGCGGTATACCGAAGACCGCGCGTAAACACCATGTTGCACGCTCGGTGAAGCTGCCATCAGAGTTCTATTTGAACCAACGCCGCAAGAACCACATTGGCGCGCAGAGACGGTCAGCCCAGTTGAAATCCACGTTGATGTAAGCAAAGCGGAGAGTTGCGCGGTTTGTCTGCGGGTTAAAGTGGCCGAAAGTGTCCACGACAAAATCAGGATAGCCTATATTGCGAATGCGGTGGCAGTTGGGGTACCAGAAATCCTCGGATTGCGCAACGGTGTAGCCATCCAGCGGCGTAACGATGTACGAGGTCAAGAACATCTCGGCGCACTGGGGGTTGGTCAAAGTTGCCAGCGGTTTGTCGCTCGCGGACAATACCTGCCAACCGAAGTCGGCGTCCGCGATTGCGATGCGATCAGAGAGAGGGAGCTGCGTTGGGGCCACGATTACGTTAGGTCGCACGACGACAACTCTTGTTAATGCGATGACGCGGCTTGGCGGAACAACTTCTTAGTCGGGGAGAGGCTCGGCGCCCGCTGGCGGACGGCCGTTACCGGCCTTCACATACGAAGCTCGGGCCAATGCATACTCAGCGGCAGTCATTTCAACGTCAGCTTCTGAACCGCTCTTCCATTCCTTGAAGTGTCGTTTCAGGAATGGAATGCACCAGCCACAGCCGGTACCCGCGCCGCCGCAGTCGCTTAATTGACTCGCCACGCGGGGCTTATGAACTCGAAGGTAATTCAGAACCTTGCGCTGTGAGATGTGGAAGCAGTAGCAGAGCTTGTCATCTGATTGCATGAGAACGACGTTCGTTACCAGCGCCAAACGCCGGTTCCCCACGTCAGCCCGGCACCGAAACCACTCATGAGAATAGCATCGCCATCGTGGATTCGTCCGTCCTGAATGGCTTCGTCCAATACCAGCGGAATTGAAGCCGCAGATGTGTTTCCGTAGCGAGACAGATTGTTGATGACCTTTTCAGGCGGGACTCCCAACTGGTCCATCGCCTTATTGATGATTCGAATGTTCGCCTGGTGCAGGGCGAACAGGCTGATGTCTTCAATCGACAATCCCGAACACTCGACCATATAGCGGACTGATTCTGTGACAGCCTGCACGGCCCATTTGAAAACGGTTCGACCATCCATGTGCATGAACTGACGCCCGGCAGCAATGTCTGAAGCCGAAAGTGGATTTCTTGTTCCGCCCGAAGGCCGATCAAGCGAAGCACCGCCACGTCCATCAGATCCAAGCTGATAGCTCATGAACCCCTGCGACTTTGTGCCATGAGAAAGCACGACAGCACCTGCGCCATCGCCAAACAGTGGTGCTACTTTTTGGTCATGTGGATTCACAATCCGGCTATTGACGTCAGCACCGATCACAAGGGCCTTCGTTGCGTTACCTGTAGCAATGAACTGAGAAGCAGTAGTGAGAGCGTAGACGAATCCGGAACACGCGGCTCCGATATCGAACGCCGGAGCGTCAAGACCCAACGCGTCTTGAACAAGACACGCGGTTGAGGGGCAGCTCGCAAAATCGGGTGTGAATGTTCCAACGACTAGAAGGTCGATCTCTTCCATCTCGATGCCAGCCATCCGGCACGCTCGTCGACCGGCTTCAGCGGCGAGATCGCTGGTCGCTTGGGAAGAGCTGGCATAACGGCGTTCCAAAATACCGGTTCGCTGCTTAATCCAGCCCGGTTCAAAGCCGTAGTTTTGTTCCAACTCTTCGTTGGTCACGACGTTTTCCGGAACGTAGCTGCCGACGCCCTCAATACAGACGTTCGTAAGCGACGCCCAGCGGCGCGAAGGACGGAACTGGATGCCAGAAGGAGTGGTAGCTGCGGTCAACGTCATCGGCCAAGCCCGAGCGATAGGAAGATTCTGACACCGGTCCGGATTGGGTCGAGAATTTCAGTGTACGCCGAGCAAAGTTGCTCGAGTCTCAAACCCCATTGTCCATGACGGGGATCAGGTTCCAGAAAAGTATACCCAGCAGTTCCCCGGACCTCTATTGAACGCTCGCCAGTTTTCTCCGCAATCAGTCTTGTGAGTGCTCAATCTGCGGGCGGTCCGGGTTGCAGAAAATGCAAGTTACAGCGACCTATGGCGATTGCTAATCGCGATTTGAACATGAATTACCGGTGCGGCGTTGGGGAAATTGCCCGTTTTGGAAGAAGATTGCCGTTAGGGCATGCGAGTTGCTTTCCACATGAGACGGATGCCAATCGAACTCAAACTGCAGGCAAAACAAATGCAAGCCACCGTCGTAAGCCGATCAGAAATCGCAGAATTTTCAAAGCCGACCATCGAGCACATGGATCATGGGCAATTGGTGTCGATTGTTCGTGCCGCAGGCCTCCCATTTCTGACATCAACCGACGTGGCTCGACTACCGAAGCTGGGCCGCGATGCATTGTTGAAGCTAGGCTATCTCGCCCGCGAGTTCTGCCGAAATCAGGCTCGAAACAACCGCTGGAGTGCCCTCAGCGAGTAGTTTTGCGTCGAACTGAAAAATTCTGCCTTTTTGCGCCCGCAACCGCTTTCAAAATACGTCTCTGATTAAGTGGGGGGATTCCGCGATTTCTCCACCGCGGCTTGGCCACGTTGGTTCGACCGTGTCGCGGCGCGACTGCTGACCCCGAGTGCAGTTGTGCCGCTTTTCTTACGCGCGACACGTGGCTAGCCCCGAAATCGATACCCGGCTTCCAAGTGCGATGGTGACTTAGCACACTGTTTGAATGTCAGACAGTCGGAAACATCGCGGCCCGCACCCAGCAGATGAAAATCTGTTTGCCGAAGAAAACCTCGACACGCTTCGTCGGGCGACTGCTGACTTTTGTTGGCTTCTTGATCACGGTTACCCGGTGACGTCTTCTCTGAAACTAGTGGGCGACCGCTTTTGTCTCCAAGAGAGACAGAGAACCGCCGTCAAACGTGTCTCGTGTTCCAGTGCTGCTTGTGAAATCAGAACCGCCAAACGGGTTGCTATTTCGAATGCACCGACTGTTTGGATTGACGGATTCAATTTGTTGACCACGATTGAAGCCGCGCTCGCTGGCGGCTTCATCTTAAAAGGGCGAGACGGCTGCTACCGCGACATGGCCAGCATGCACGGCACGTATCGCAAAGTCGATGAAACGCGGCCCGCTTTGCTGTTGGTTGGCGAGTATCTGAAATCGCAATCGGTCGCCGCAGTGCATTGGCTTCTCGATCAGCCCGTCTCAAACAGCGGTCGGCTGGCTACTGTGATTCGAGAGATTGGAGAATCGCACGATTGGAACTGGACCGTCGAACTGGTTCGTGATCCCGATCCGGTTCTCAAAGAACTGAAAGATGCTGTTGTTGTTTCAGCCGACAGTGAGATTTTGAACCAGTGTGCCAGCTGGGCGAATGTTGCGAAGTCAGTGGTCGATCGGGTTCCCGACATTCGGGTTCTCGATTTCTACCCTGGCGGCCGAATAGGCCGCACCGATGGGAAGTCTTGAGGAACAAGCCAAATGAATAAGCGTACCGAAGCTGTCGCCAACTTCGCAGCATCACGTGGCTACGAATTTACCACTGACTTTGACAGAGGTGAGCTTGGTGTCCGAGGTGAAACGCGAACGCTTGGCAGCTGGGTGGCGGGCCACAATCTCGTGCGAGGAAGTTGTCGTGGGCTTGATTTTCAGGCGTTCGACATGACCAAATCCGTGACGTCATACGATGCTGAAGGCGTCGAAACGAGTTCCGAAGCCAGGCAATTCGTTTTTGCATTGGCGAACCAGTCAGGCTTGGAACCAATCCAGCTCTTCTCATCCGGTGGAGTTGCGAATGCGTTGTTTAACTTTGCAAGCCGGAGTGGTGTCGAACTCTCTATCGATAATGGCATGCCGGCTGACAACAAAGTCGTGTCGCAATTCAACGCTTCCTACTTCTGCGATGGCGACGGGTTCGAAGCAGGCATGGAATTGCGAGAAGCCCCCAAAGGCATCTCGATGAAGTTGCTGGAAACCATGTCGGGTTCTCAAGACTGGTCAATTGAAGTGACTTCTAGCCATCTCCTGTTGTTTCTTCGACGTCAGCCAGACATCGATATGCTGAGCGAGGTTCTCGACGAAGCCGCTGAACTTGTCGGTGTGTTAACGCATCCACCTCGCGGACAACAGCTGATGACTCGACGACTACCGCCTGTCGGAATGGCTTCGCTGATGGGGGGTATGATCTGGATCTTTGGTGGTGCGGTCGTCGGCATGATTGCAACGATGGCAATCTTTGGAACCCTCGTCGTCGCGGTTGGCAACATGCCCAGGTGGGCCATCTTCACCTTCCCCGTTGTGGGGCTTGCATTGATGATCGCTGGAGCTTTTGCATCGATCAAAATACGTAACCGCGGCCAGGGCAAGTAGCAATCCGTCGTGCTCTCAAGTTACTGCCGATCAGGAATTGGTACGCTGGGCGGCTTGTTTGTTCGCTGCAACTTGCTTCCACGCGACTCCCAGCTGGGTGGTGGAGACCAGCCAGAGCACGAGAAACGGCATCCAGAACCATGCGAAGGTTCGGACCGAAATCGTAGACGCGAACAAACCAACCAACGCGGCGTCTGCGGCTTCGGACATGGGCTTCG
>JBGCDN010000746.1:0-18594 GCA_045105495.1 Planctomycetaceae bacterium | reverse complement strand
ATCGTTCCAACAGGTGCACCAGACGACGCTTTGTATCGAGTTAACTTCGAGAACCCCACTACGATTTCGAACGTCACTAAGGTCGCCGACCTCAGCGGCAACAGCCTTGAATGGAACAACAACGACGACTTCGCAATCGACGAGGCGACGGGCGTACTTTACGGTCGCAGCGACATCAACGACCAAGTCAACAATGAGCGGCGTTCCGTACTTTACAGCTACGATCTGAACACGGGATTGTTCGGCATTATCGCCGACACAACATATGCCTTCGACTACGTGAATCGAGACAACAACCCAACTGATTATGGCGACTTCCGAGACGTCAGTATCGGTATATCCGTTGGGCTGGATGGCGTCTTGTACGGCACTGACAGTAGCGGCGGGCTGCTCGCCATCGACAAACAAACCGGCGCGACTTCGCTGATCCGAGCCTATGCAAGTCACGATGGTGACCTTGCAGTCGGCGGCGATTTGTCGAATCCGTTCTTCGCTTCTGCCCTCTCAACAGCAACTGTCAGTGGGGTCGTCAATCCTGTCAACGACCGACCTGCCTTAACTGGCGACTCGGAATTTTCCATCAACGAAAACGCCGAAAACGGAACCACAGTCGCGGCGATATCGGTGACCGATGCTGATCTAGCTGACACTCATACGCTCTCAATCGTTGGCGGCTCCGACCTCGGCGTTTTCTCCATCGACAACAGTGGACGAATCGTCGTCGCCGATTCCACCCGGCTTGATTTTGAGACGACGCAGTCATTCGACTTGCAGGTTCGTGTCACAGATGCAGGCGGACTATCAGACGACATCGACATCGTGATCAACCTGACAGACCAGAACGACACCGCACCAACAATCCGAACCGGCCAATCATTTCGCGTTGACGAGACTGCAGAGGCCGGCACAAACCTTGGTCGTGTCGTCGCAGTGGACGAAGACACCATCGGACAACTCGGCAACTGGGAAATCGTTGGCGGAAACGATGACAACATTTTCGCAATAGACGCCATCACTGGGGAGCTGCGCATTGACGACCCAATCGCGTTGGATTTCGAAAGCCAAACTTCCCACACACTGCAGATTCGTGTGAGTGATGGATTTCAAGATGCAGCCATCCAAACAGTGAACGTTGACCTCACGGATATAAACGAATCACCAACAGTAGAGCTCACGAACCTCGTCACCTCGCTTCCAGACGATACAGATACGACAAACGAGATTCGTGTTGCCGACATAACCCTAAACGACGATGCACTGGGTTCGAACCAGCTGACTCTTCTTGGCCCAGACCAACAGTATTTCCAGATCGTTGGAACCGAGCTTCAACTGAGACCCAGTACCAATCTGGACTCCGATCGTCAACAAAACTTCGAGGTCACAATTGTCGCCAGTGACCCAACTCTCGGCTCTGGTCCCCAAGAAGAAATCGTTTACATCCTGACCATCACCAGCGTCGATGTAGAACCGAAGATCAGTGAAATCGCAGATCAGACGATTTCTGAAGATACCGCAACGCAACCAATTCCCTTCGTGATTTCAAACCCAGACGGACACGAATTTAGCATTGAAGCCACTTCGACAAATGGCCATCTTCTGCCAACGGACGCCATCGCGATCTCTCTCGATGGCGACACCGGTAGCATCCAACTGACACCTGCTAGAAACCAAAATGGAACCGCGCAGATCACCGTAACGATCCGCACAGAGCAGTTCTCATCCAGCACAACTTTTACGTTGACTGTGAACCCGATCAACGACGCACCAACCATCGTTAACCGACCGGCCATCGATGTCGAAGAGGATACGGCGGTTCTGCCTATTGCTCTGAACCAGCTGTTCGCAGACGTCGATTCGGCAACCAACGAAGACAGCCTCACATTCACAATTGTCGAGTCACCGTCTTCTCTGATCAGCCTGAGCTCAATCAACGGCAGCCAACTAGACCTGCAACTGGTTCCAAACCAAAACGGTTCAGGGTCGGTGACAATCCTCGCGACGGACAGTGCCGGGGAAACCGCCACGTATTCGATTCCACTGAGAGTGCGATCGGTAAACGACGCACCAACGGCAGTTCAGCCAACGCTTGAGCGATCGTTTGAGGAAGACAGTCCACAACAGACAATTCAGCTCAGCACCTTGTTCGACGATGTTGACCTTCAAACAAACAGCGATGAACTGAATTTCTCGCTCGTTTCAAACAACGCCAGCCAGCTACTTATCGCAGAAGTCATTGGCTCTGAACTTCGCATTCAGTTTGCTCCAGATCAAAGTGGGTTTGAAACAATCGTCATCGAAGCAACCGACATTGCAGGCGAAGCAGTTCAACTGGTTCTTGGCGTCAACGTGACTGCCGTCAACGACGCTCCTGTCGTACTACCCGAAACGTACAGAACTGGTGCCGTCGCAAGTTTGATTGCCGAACCGGGGGCCTTACTTCTCAACGACACAGACCAGGATTCCACCGACCTGCGCACCCAACTTGTGAGTCCGACCAGCAACGGGGTTCTGACCTTCAGCGACGACGGCGCATTCACCTACACGCCGAATCGGGGCTTCTTCGGAACCGACGGATTTGAATATCAAGTTACTGATGGAACCAGTACCAGCGAACCGGTTTCGGTCGCCATCTACGTCACTGCTGAACTAACCAACCCCGGAATTGTTGTCGTCAATACGCCAACCAATTCGAGCGAGCAAACTCCGACGACTACTACTACCTCAGTGGCCAAACCGTCTGCAACGCAATCCGAACCAGACAGCAACCCAACGGAGTCGATCGAGGAAACCACCTCTACCAAGAAAGACACCGTTCTTGCCGCACCAGTGGCATCATCAATTAAGAAGAAGAAACCGGCCTCAACGTCTGACACAGCAGCGTCGGTTGATCCAAAGCTCGTTGAAGAAATTACTCCAGGGGCAATCTTTGCCAGCATCATCAGAGAAATACAGGACGCCGAAGAACCTGCCCCAGACTCTTCCATAGACTCACAAGGCTCTACTGTCCGGCGGACTGTTCAAACCCAGATTCTTGGAACCACACGTCGAGGCGAACCGGTTAGCCACAGGCGACTGGTCATTAATTTTGGCTCCACGGCCGAAGAAGAAGATCGACGGCGGGAAGAACAAAAGCAACAACAGCAAGCCGAAGTACTGGTCGCTGGAACGACAGCAGTCGTTTCAACTGGACTTTCTGTTGGCTATGTCATCTGGCTGGTCCGCGGTGGAACTTTGCTTGCCAGCATGGTTTCCGCACTACCAGCATGGGTCGCCTTCGATCCGCTTCCAGTATTGGAATCGTACGACAACGAAGGCTGCCTGGACGAAGACGAACTCTCAGGCGTTCTGTGACCCGACGTTCGGTCTACGCCAGAACATCCTGAACAACGTGGCCATGCACGTTGGTTAAGCGGCGTTCGAGCCCATTGTGATAGAACGTCAGCCGTTCGTGATCGAGCCCCATCAGGTGCAGCAATGTCGCGTTGAAATCGTAAACCGACGTTTTGTCGACAGCAGCTTTGAATCCAAACTCGTCACTCTCTCCATAACTAAAACCACGCTTCACCCCCGCCCCAGCAAGAAAGCAAGTGAACGCGCTTGGGTTGTGATCGCGACCTGTTCCGTTCGATTGAAGGAACGGCATGCGGCCAAACTCCGTCGCCCACACCACCAAAGTGTGCTCCAACAAGCCGCGTTGTTTCATGTCGGCAATCAGAGCCGCAGTTGGCTGATCCATAATCTCCGCCTGCATCGCATGCGTCTTCAGGATGTTCGAATGCGAATCCCAATTCGTGATGCCGTTGCCACCAGCCGGGTCGCTGCCGTTAAACAACTGAACGACTCGAACACCTTTCTCAATGAGCCGCCTCGCAAGAATGCAGTTCTTCGCATACTCACCTCGAAGCTCGCTGCCGCCCTCCACTCCGTACGCTTCGAGAGTCGACTTCGTTTCCCCAGCCAGATCCATCACATCAGGCACAGACGTTTGCATGCGACCAGCCAATTCGTAGCTGGCAATACGCCCCGCCAAATTTGCATCTCCCGGATACTGTTCCAGATGCTGCGCGTTGAGTTTTTTCAGTAGCTCGACAGTTCGTCGATCGTCCGCGGCCGACAGTTTGTCCGGTCGACGCAGGTTGTTTGGTGGATTCCTGGCGTTGAAGTCGGTCCCCTGAAACGCAGCCGGCAGGAACCCATTGCCAAAGTTATTCTTACCACTTCGAGCCAGACCACGCGGATCGTTAATCGCAACGAACGCCGGAAGCTCCTGGTTCTCAGTCCCCAATGCGTAGGTCACCCACGAACCAAACGACGGGAACCCCTCCATCGTGAAGCCGGTGTTCATGAAGTTTTCACCCTGCGGATGAGCACTCGTGTCTGTTGTCAGTGAATGGATGAAACAAAAGTCATCGACATGCCGCGCGAGGTTCGGCAACAAGTCCGAGACCATCTTGCCTGTCTCACCGCGAGGTTTGAAATCCCAGAACGGCTTCGCGATGTTGCCGCTGGGCCCTTCAAATGTTACCGCCGGAAGCCCCGGCGGCTTCTGACCGTGCAACTTCATCAACGCTGGTTTGTAGTCGAACGTATCGACGTGACTGACAGCACCAGGCAAGTAGATAACCAGCACCTGTTTCGCCGGAACCTCAAAATGCGACTTCCGCGAAGCGTACGGATTGTTCGGATCCACCTTCGGTCGAATGGGCGTCTTACCGCTAACGGTCTGCGGCGTATCTTCAGCCAGCAATCCATCTGCGTTCAATAGCCCTGCCAGAGCGAGCCCGGTTGTCGACAGGCCAGCAGTGCCAAGGAAGCCACGTCGATCGAGAAGTGATCGACCTTGGGGCGAGAGATTTTCAGCGTCGTTCATAATCTGCTCAGTTCGGGTAGATTGTCTTGAGATGTTTGTGGCAGCTACTCAAAGTCCCCGCTCCCAATCACTACGGAAGAAACGCAAACTCATTCGAATTAATCAACGCTCGACAGACTAAAGCGACATCGTTGGACTTCGCCAATTCTAAACACGCTTCACGTTCACCCGCTTCCGGGGTTCGCCCGAGCAGCAACTTGAAGCAATGCTCGATGGTTGCAGACAGATCGCCTTTCCCCAACTCGTCGGCCCGCGCGGCGATGCGTTGAGATTGTTCGATGACGAAATCGCTGTTCATCAGATTCAACGCTTGCAGTGGCGTGGTTGAGACTGGCCGCTTGGCTCGAACCTGCCCGCAGTCGGGGAAGTCAAATGCGGTAAACATGCCAGCGTCTACGCGACGCATTCGTTCCTGATAGAGCATACGACGCCATGTTTTCGGGCCGTGATTATCAAGCACTTCCCACTGAGCGTAGGTCTTCTTCTCGTTGTGAATCCGATAGCTTCGCCCGCCAATTCGGTTATCCAAACGTCCGGACGCCAGCAGAATGGAATCACGAATCACTTCGGCTTCAACTCGCTTGGGAGGGAACCGCCAGAGCAATGAGGAACCAGCATCGCGTTTGAGTCCGGCATCATTCGGTGCACTCGATTGACGAAATGCGTCAGACATCACCAGCAGTCGAATCATCGCTTTCATTGACCACGGTTCTGCGGCACTGTTCGACGGTTGAACGAACTCAGCAGCCAGCCAATCAAGCAGCTCTGGATGCGTCGGCGGCGCGCCGGCTTTGCCGAAGTCGCTGGTCGTCGGCACAAGCCCGCTTCCGAAGACATGATGCCACATTCGATTGGCCATCACGCGTGCCGTTAGCGGATTTGATGACTCAGAAATCCACGCAGCAAATTCTGCCCGACGTTGTCGGCCTGACGCTGCCTGAGTGAGCTCTAAATCGCCATTCAGCACTACCGGACCAGCCGGATTCACTTCGTCTCGCGGACTTTCCGGACTGCCACGAAGTAAGACGCGGGTTTTAGCTGGAGGCACAAACCGCCCAACGAAACTTGGCCTTGGCCCTTCTTCTGAAAGTGTTTGGATTGCCGATTGAATCGAAGCGAGTGCCGCTTTTCGCTCTGGGTGCTTCTGGTTTAACTTTTTATTAACGAACCATGTACCAACCCACGGCTGCCAACTTCCATCATCGTCCATCACGTCGAGGTCAAATTCGTACCGAGGCAGATATGGCTTCTTGGTCAAATAGTCTGTGTCGTAGAAATATTCGCGGTTGCTACTCAGTCGCAATCGGTCAATCGTCACGGCCTCAGCAAAGTCGAACCGAACCCACGCGCGTTCTTCAGATTTCTTTGGCAGTTTGGCTCGCCACGCCATGGTTCCGAATTCGCCGTCGTTCACGCGACCAATCGGATTCCGGCCATCGGTTCCTTCTTCAGGGAACCCGGACACCTTGGTTCCCAATCGAGCCAAAGCCAGATTCTGGCGACGATTGTCTGGTCCGAAAACTTCCAATTCGTCGAGCCCAACATTTGGCATCTTGAATCGAACACGAATGGCCTTTGTCGTGCGAGGTTTAAAGTGCAGTTCACGAAACGCCAACCAGTCTTCTTCCCAGCCACCAAACTCGCGAAGCTTCTTCCGCTGCTTTGCGATTTCAGATCGAAGTTCACCACCACGCTTTCGCCGAGGGTGTTCATCAGAAAACTCAGGAAAGCGACTGCCAAATTCGACATCCTGAAACACGCCCGTCATGGCGTAATAGTCTTGAATCGAAATCGGATCGAACTTGTGATTGTGACACCGCGCGCAACCAATGGTGACGCCCATGATAGACGCTCCAACGGTCTGCATAATTTCATCCAACCGATCCGCGCGAGCTTGTCGAATGGCAGTGGGTTCTCGTCCGACCGTTGCAGCGGGAACATGAGGACCAGCGACGAGGAAGCCTGTCGCTTCGCCCATGCCGAGCGAATCGCCAGCAATCTGTTCGCGGACAAATTGGTCGTACGGCTTTTCTTCGTTGAAGGCTCGAACCACGTAGTCGCGATAAATCCACGCGTTCTTGCGGTAGAGATTCGCTTCCGAACCGTTGGTTTCTGCCCACCGAATGACGTCCAGCCAATGCTGGGCCCAGCGTTCACCAAAGTGCGGCGAATCAAGTAGCCGATCAATTAGTTTTTCGTACGCGGCACCCGAATCACGTTCGTACGCGTTTAGAAACTCTTCCGTCTCTTCAGGCGTCGGCATCAATCCTGTTAGCACAATCGAAGCGCGACGAATGAGTGTTCTGGGGGCGGTCGGCTTGGAGAACTCGAGCTCTTGCTTCTTGAGTGCGTGCAGGAGGAACACATCGATGGGGTTCTCTGAAGATACTCCATCCAGCTGTGGAACCTGAGGCCGGACAACAGGTTGAAACGACCAGTGGTCTGACTTCTCTTCCTGGACGGCTTCCATCTGACCCGGCCAAATCGCTCCCTCGCGAATCCACTTGGTGAGCAATTCAATTTCGTCGGCAGGCAGTTTGTCCTCGTCCGGCGGCATCGCCATGTCTTCGTCAACATGGTTAACGACTTCAATCAGGTAGCTCTTTTCCGGCTTACCCGCGACAACGGCAGGCAGCCCGGAATCACCGCCTTTCAGCATGCGAAACCGCTGGTCGAGCCGAAGACCGGATTCTTGTTCGTCCTCGCCATGACACGACCAACATCGCTCTTCCAGAATCGGGGCGATGTCGCGTTCGAAGTCTGTTTCGTTCGCCGACACAGCTGGAGCAAAGCAGGCCAACAGACACAGAATGATTCTTGTTCGGTCCATGAGTTTGGTTCATGCTGGAGTTCAGAGGATCATGCAGTCTACCGCAGTCCTGCAATTGCTGCACGAACAACACATCGCAAATTTGTTTCGTGGTGTTGCTGTAGCCACTTCATCTGACGAACATGTCAGGCCATCACGTTCATAGATTGCAGAACCTTATGCTCGCGCGGCTTGTTACGTATTCGCTGTTTGGTATCGATGCCCGATCGGTCGATGTTGAAGTCGATATTTCGCCGGGAGCCGTGCCGAAGACCATCCTCGTTGGGCTGGCTGAAGCTGCGGTTCGCGAGAGTACCCACCGCATCGAACGCGCGATGGTAAACAGCGGGTACTCGCGCCCGATTGATCGAATTGTAATCAACCTGTCGCCCGCCGATTTTCCCAAAGACGCTCCGTCGTTCGACCTACCCATCGCGCTCGGGCTGCTGATGGCCAGCGGCCAGCTCGCGTCTGACATTCAGCAGCAGTATGCGTCGGTTGGAGAACTGTCGCTCGAAGGTTCACTCAGGCCGATCAAAGGGGTTCTCTCCATGGCCCTCGCTGCGCGGGAAGAGGGACGACGCGGGATCGTCGTGCCAGTGGGGAACGCGAAAGAGGCAGCGGTTGTTGAAGGCCTGGATATCATTCCTGTTGCATCGCTGACCGAAGCGGTTGGGTTCTTTAGCGGCGAACTACCAATCGAACCTCACGCCTTCAGCTGGGACGAAGCACGCGTCGAACTTGGCCAGTACAGCGTCGACTACGCTGACGTCAAAGGACAGGAGGCAGCCAAGCGAGCCATCACTGTGGCGGCGGCCGGAAGCCACCACATTCTGATGATTGGATCGCCGGGAACCGGAAAGACATTGATCGCTCAACGTATCGGTTCTGTGCTACCAGAATTAAGTCCCGACGAAAGCCTCGAAACAACTCGCATCTACAGTGCCGTCGGGCGACTGCAGCCGGGTGAACCGCTGCAGCTGCTCAGGCCGTTTCGTTCTCCTCACCACACAATCAGTGAAGCCGGTTTGGTTGGTGGTGGAAGTGTTCCAGCCCCTGGCGAGATTAGTCTCGCACACAACGGTGTTCTGTTCCTGGATGAGATGCCCGAGTTCGCCAGGCGAACGCTGGAAGTCATGCGGCAACCGCTGGAAGACCACTGTGTCACCATTTCCCGAGCGATGGGAAGTGTGACATTTCCGGCTCAGTTGATGATGGTCGCCGCAATGAACCCCTGCCCCTGCGGATATCGAGGCGACCCGAAGAAGAACTGCAATTGCACACCGGTTCAAATCGAACGGTACATGGGTCGATTGAGCGGCCCTCTGCTAGACCGGATTGATATTCACATCGAAGTTCCACCGGTTCCGTTTCGAGAACTCAAAGATGAAACGGTGGGAACCAGCAGCGCTCAAATGAGAGAACAAGTGCTGGCCGCGCGTTTGATTCAGACGAATCGTTTCCGTGATGCTCCAAACAACGTGAACGGAACCATGTCGCCGCCACAGATTCGGACGCACTGCAAGCTGGACTCGGAAGCCGAGGAAATCCTCCGAATGGCGATGGAAGAAATGGGGCTTTCGGCCCGAGCTCACGACAAAATCCTGCGAATCGGCCGGACAATAGCAGACCTTGAAGGTACTGAACAAATTGCAGCCCACCACTTAACAGAGGCCATCAACTACCGGACACTTGATCGCCTTTGACCCAATGTTTTGCAGGGGTTTGCGTCAAGCGGTGGATTTTCGTCGAATGGTAGCGGAACCTTTGTGAATCCCGGTAGTTTTAAGCTACGGATCCACTTTTTGCTTTGAGGAAAAAATTTATGCATAAGTTCTCATTTGGCCTGCGTACCGCAGCGTTCGCGGCTGTATTCGCGCTCGCAGCTGGTTCAGCTCTACAAGCGCAGGAAGAAGGCGGCGGTCGAGGAGCTCGTGGCCAACGTGGCGGCGGCCAGCGTGGCGGTGGCCGGACTCGTGGAAACTTCGGCGGCTTTACTGGCTTTCAGCGAGGTGGCGGCACTAGCGAAATGAGCAAGGTTGACCTTCTTCGTATGGAAGAAGTTCAGAAGGAACTGAAGATCGACGACGATGCACTTGAAACAGTGAACGGCGCCATCGATGCATATCGCCAGCAGGTTCGTGAGATCTCTGACGGCATGCGAGACGACCGACCTGAGTTCGATCGCGAGATGATGCGAGATCGAGAGAAGGTTGCAGAGTACACTAAGAAGATGGAAGAGTACCGAGCCAAGGTCAGCAAGAAGACTGAGCCAATCACAAAAGAGACCGAAGAGATTCTCGCAGCACTGATGAGCAAAGAGCAGTGGACGCGATTGGAGCAGCTTCAGTTCCAGGCAGGTCTTCGCGGTGGCATGATGGCAGGCTTAATGAACAAGGCGGTCGCCGCACAGCTGAAACTATCTGACGAGCAATCCAAGAAGCTGAAGGCACTCAATGACGCCAGCCAAAAAGCAGCTCGGGATGCACAGACCGAGATGTTTGGTGGGATGGACTTCTCACGCATGCGAGAAATGTCTCAGGAAGAACGTTCTGAGATGATGGCCGAGATGCGTAGCAAGCGTGAGAAGATGACGAAGGCCAGTGAGGATCGTAAGAAGGATACAGAGAAGAAGGCCGAAGCGATTCTAACTGCAGAACAGAAGAAGATGATGACTGACCTACAGGGCAAGAAGTTCACATTCCCTGAACGTCGATCACGTCGCGGTGGATTCGGTGGTGGCGGTACCCGTGGTGGAGGCGGTGCAACTGGTCGTGGTGGCCGAGGCAATCGCGGTGGCGGCGGTGGTAACCGTGGCGGCGGCGGCGGTGCTGTCTAAGTACTCTGTTGCAGGCAATTGAAACCAAGCCTTCACCAGTCATGGTGAGGGCTTTTTTCATGCGCCGCGGTCGATATCATCGAGTCCTCTCTCGTAATGAAAGTCGACGACATGAAGATCATCCGCTACGAAGACACCTCTGGCACAAAGCACTATGGATGTGAGCATCCCGATGGATCTCGAACACGAATTGAAGGGTGCATCTTCGGTTCACACTCAGTGACAAACGAATCTGCCGATGTCGCCAAATTGTTGGCTCCTGTTCAGCCAATCGACATTCTTTGCATTGGTCTCAACTATCGAAAGCACGCCGAAGAGGGTCGCAAACCGATTCCGGAATACCCCGTACTGTTCATGAAGAATAGCGGAGCTCTGCAGCACCCGGGGGAACCGATTGTGCTGCCGCAGGTTCTGCATAGTGAACTCGTCGACTACGAATGCGAACTCGCCGTCGTGATCGGCAAAGAGTGTCACAATGCGACCAAAGAAAACGCACTCGACTACGTCCTCGGCTACACCTGCGCGAACGACGTCAGCGCTCGTGACTGGCAGCTGAAGAAGGGTGGTTCGCAATGGTGCCGTGGAAAAACTTTCGCCACGTTCTGTCCATTGGGACCATATCTCGTGACGCCTGATGAGATTCCTGATCCGAATACGCTGCAGCTAAAGACAGAACTCAACGGCGAAGTCATGCAGGACTGGAATACAAACGACATGATCTTCGACGTACCGACACTCATTGAGTTTCTCAGCGGCAGCACCAGGCTTGTCCCAGGCACGGTCATTCTGACTGGAACACCTCACGGCGTCGGCGCGGCGCGTGACCCGAAGGTCCGCTTGAAAGCCGGCGATACAGTTTCAATCACCATCGAGAAAATCGGGACGTTAACAAACCCAGTCATCGATGAAGTCTGCTGATTTGTATCAAGGTAGAAAGGCTCAGCTCCCAGGCAGGTAGAACCAGTACCTGGAGAGCCGAGCCCCGCTTGTGCGGCCCCACACAAGCCGCAACATCGAATTGTCATCTCATCAGCCCGCAGACGCCTGACGCGAAGACCAAGTGACGGTATATTCGCTTGATCACGCTTGCCTTCTATTAATCCATCCGATTTGCTGGCGGGAACCCGTCATCCAACCCAAACTTTTTGTCGCGAGCTGAGATTTCCATGACTGACACAGGCGACAATCTTCCACGCCTCCGCATCATTCTTGTCAGTCCGGACAACACAACACCGGAGCAGGAATGGCGATTTGAAGGCGATACCACGATCGCCATTGGCCGCGGCAAAGACGCAGATGTCCGGTTGGAGCACGCTCGCGTATCCCGTGTTCATGCCACAGTTTCGTTCGACGGGACAACTTGGATGTGTTCCTGCCCGGGCCAAAACGGAACCTATCTCGATGGCGAAATTGTCCCCGCAATTGGTGTGAGTGAAGGACTAATCCTCGAGTTCACGGAAGGTGGGCCAAAGCTGGAGTTCAGCATTTACGAAACCTGCGACGAGGAAACCGCTTCCAGCCTGGCTGGAGACGTCACTATCTGGATGGGGCAGCTCGCGGATGGTGATGGGGACGCTGCCGCGAATCTCTACGAATACTATTTCGAGCAAATCGCGAACCTCGCCCGACGACGCATGAGCCCGGCTTATCGACGAGTCGCTGACGAAGAAGACGTTGCGGTGTCAGTTCTCCAAAATCTCTTCGCCGGCATCACCAATGGTCGCTACCCAGAACTCAGCAGCCGCGAAAACCTATGGCGTCTGTTGGTCGTCATGACCGCTCGAAAAGCGATCAACATCGTCGAAAAACAACGCGCACAGAAACGTGGGGGTGGAGCCGTTCGCGGAGAATCGATCCTGCAGGGACCCGATGCCGGAATGACCCCCGGCTTCGATCGATTCGAAGGGCAAAGTACGACTCCTGACTTTGTCGCCGAGCTCGCCGAAGAATCCAAACGCCAGCTCACAAAGCTTGGCGACAAAACACTCGAGAAGATTGCTCTCCTAAAAATGGAGGGCTACACGAACGACGAAATCGCAGCCAAGCTGGAAACGACGACAAGGACCGTCGAAAGAAAGCTGCAGCGCATTCGTGAAATCTGGTCGGACGAAGTTTGAAATGAGGTCCCAAACCTTTGGGGACAACGAAGGATAGATCTCGTGGCGATACCAACTGACTTGCTCATGCCGGGCCGAATGCCCAAGGGCCTCTCAGCGATTTTGCTTCCATTCCATGTTGATGGGTCAACTGATCTCGCGTCGCTGAGAGCACACGTTGCCCGAACCGCTGAACATGGATTGGTTCCAGCCGTCAACATGGACACCGGATTCGGACACTTACTGGACGATGCAACACGTCGCGAAGTTCTGACCGCAACCCGCGAAATCCTTGGTGGTGGTGAATTCGTCGCAGGCGCGTTTTGCAGAGACCAACCCGGAGCGGCATTCAATCTGGCTGAGTACGCTCGGCAAATTGACTTGATTCAAGAGTTTGGTGGAACGCCAGTCATCTTTCAGTCATACGGACTGTCGCAGCAGGAAGGCCCGGACATCGTTGAATCGTACGAGGCCATTGCAACAAAGTGCGATGAGTTCATTGGGTTCGAGCTGACAAAAGACCTGGCTCCGTTTGGTTCAGTCTACGATCTCGACACCTACGCCGGACTGATGGGAATCCCGCAGTGCATCGGCGCAAAGCACTCTTCTTTTCATCGTGAACCGGAATGGCAACGGCTTCGACTTCGAAACAAGCGGCGTCCCGATTTTCGCGTCTTCACCGGCAACGACTTTGGGATCGATATGATCATGTATGGCAGCGATTATCTGCTCGGACTCAGCACGTTCGCGCCAGATCTCTTCGCGAAGCGAGACCGTTGGTGGGCGAATGAAGATGCTCGGTTCTATGAACTGAACGACCAGCTTCAATACCTCGGCTTTCTGGCGTTCCGAAACCCCGGACCAGCCTACAAGCACAGCGCCGCTCAATTCTTAAAACTACGAGGTTGGATTGAGTGTGACGATACACATCCGGAAAGCCCGCAACGGCCCGGCAGCGACGTCGCCATCCTGTCAGAGCTGTTGACCAGACTGACTTCGGAACACGCGTAAAGGCTAAGCGGCCTCTCGACGCGGGCAACGACATTTTGACCACTTAGCCAGAAATCATGGCCGCAACGTGATCTGCAGTCACCGGTCGGATGACACCGCGTTCTGTGATGATTGCCGCAATCAACTCCGCAGGCGTAACATCGAACGCCGGGTTGTAAACAGGGGTCTCATCCGGTGCGGTCTGACGACCAAATCCATGTGTAATCTCTGATGCGTCGCGCTGTTCGATTGGGATCTCATCGCCGGAAGCCAAAGTCATATCGAAAGTCGTTGACGGCGCGGCAACATAGAACGGAATGTCGTGAGCCTTTGCCAGCAGCGCCACGGCGTAGGTTCCAATTTTGTTTGCCGCATCTCCATTGGATGCGATCCGGTCTGCGCCGGTGACAACGGCCTGAATCTTGCCTTCTTTCATCACCTGTGCGGCCATGGAATCGCAAATCAGCGTCGTCGGAATGTCGCGACGCATCAGCTCCCATGTCGTCAACCGCGCACCTTGGAGCAATGGGCGAGTTTCGTCGGCGTACACATGAATGTTGCGTCCTTGCGACGCAGCTTCAAAAAACACAGACAACGCGGTACCAGATCCGGCAGTCGCCAAACCGCCGGCATTGCAATGCGTCAGCGCTCCGGTGTTTGGCTCAAGAAGCTCAGCTCCGTGACGGCCGATAGCCGCACACATCTCTTTGTCCTCTGCCTCCAATTTCTTTGCCGCGTCCAACAGCACAGCCATCAACTGTTCGGGAGCAGCATCAGCGTTCTCTGCAGCACATGCTTTCATCACATCAAGCGCCATGAATAGATTGACCGCTGTTGGCCGAGAACCTGCAAGGTAGTCGGTCACTTCAATCAATCGCGCGTCGAACGTCTTTCGATCAGAACCCAGCACGGTCTGCATCCCAACGACTACACCGTAGCCAGCCGCCACCCCAATCGCCGGCGCGCCGCGAACACGAAGCATGCGGATCGCTTCATGAACCTTCTCAACCGTGCCGCATTCGACCTCGCGAGTCTCTGTAGGCAGCAGCGTTTGGTCGAGCAACCACAGGCTGCCATCGATCCCGCCAGACCATCGCAATGTTTGGACCACGTTACTCATGAGTCGTCTCTATCCCGCAAGATCGATGAATTGTTGAGCCAGCTTTGGGCCGGTTCCAGCGTCCTCGTGCTTGAAGAAAACGAATGCTTCCTGCAGGCCACTGTCGTTAAGTCGAGCAATCCATTTCTGGACATCGTCCTTGGCGTATTCCATTTCTCGAAGCCGCAAATAAACCCAATCCGCAGTCAGCATCAGATTTGGCTCTGATTCTTCATCGACATCCGCAATCACTAACGATGCATTGCGTGCGCGCAGTCAATCGCTTTCAAGATTCGGTTTGAAGTTCCCGGGCAGTTGGGCCAAAACCGGACCGAGCTGATCTTCCAACCAGTCGAGGGTACCAAAGAGGTAGTCTGCTTCGTCCTCTACCTAGTTCAACCGCTTCATGTGCGTGATGCGTCGAGAAGCTTTTTAACCTGTGATCAGGACTTCTTAACGTCAAAACAGTAGATGTATTCCTGATCGCGAAGGAACAACCGACCGTTTGAGATAACAGGGTGAACCCAAATTCGGCCGGAGGGTTTACGCCGTTTGGTCTGCGGCTCAAGCACAAAGCGGCCACGTTCCTTCCAGGCTTCCGAGTCGGCATCAATCAGGACGACCGTGCCACTATTCTCATCCACCAAATAGAACCGGCCATCGGCATATCCAATTGCACCTTTCCCCAAGTCTTTCTTCGTGTTCCAAGTCATCTCACCGGTTTCGAGTGACTGACAAATCCAGCCTCGGCCGTCCGAGTACCCGTAGAGAAAGCCGTCCTTCTCGATGACACCACCGTGGTGATTCTTCATTACCTTGTTCACCCAGATCTCTTTGACTGCATTGTTGTCGCCAATCTCAAGAAGCTGGGATCCGGTACCGTATCCGCTGCTGATGTAAATCCGGTTCCCCTTCACAATTGGAGTTGGAATCGTTGCAGTTCGACCTGGCCAAGCTGACTCCCAAAGAACTTTGCCATCTGAAGCCTGAACCCCAACTACAGCCTGCTTGCCCCGGCCTTCTCCAACCACTTGGATGTATTGTGGAATCCCATTAATCGTGGCTTTGACTGTCGATGGATACTGCGATGGCAATTGCATACCAGTTGACTGCCAGACCTTCTTTCCCGTCTTCTTGTTGAGAGCCAAAAGCGCACCCTGCTCTCCACCGGGAGTGCAAATCACGTTGTCTCCATCAACCAGAACACTTTCGGAATAGCCCCAATATGGAGCACCCCCGCCGTAGTCTTCCATGGACTGCTTCCAAACGAGCTTTCCATCACTCACCTGAAGGCAAGCCACAGTTCCCTTAGAAAACATGCAGTAAACGTGAGCTCCATCAACACTGGGAGTACTCCGAGGCCCGTCGCCCCAGCGATTGGTGAACTCCTCTGCAACATTCGTCTGCCAAACTTTCTTCCCGGTGCTCACATCCAGACAGAAGGCAAAGGATTGCCCCTCCTCAGAACCCATTGAGTAGAGTCGCTCGCCAACAATAGAGAAGCCAGCATAACCAAGCCCACCCTTGTCGTACGTCCAGAGACTCTTCGGCCCTTCGGTCGGCCACTCCTGCAGCAGGCCCGTTTCATTTGAAACGTCGGTACGATTCGGCCCGCGCCACTGCGGCCAATCCTCAGCAGCAGCTGGCAAAGACGCGCAGAGAGAAACAAGAAGAACAAGGCGGGACATCAGCGGACTCCTATGGGAAGGGCAGAGATCTCAGAATAGATCTCTCGCCATTGTCAGACAATACCGTGACAGCTTTTGCAGAGTGTAAACGAGAAGAGCCTCGTGACCAGAAGTTGGTCACGAGGCTCCGATATATCAACAGGCTGAGATGAACCATGCGGGAATTTGTTCGATCATAAGATCGAGTAACAAATCTGCGGGACGTCGGCCGTGAACCTGTCTCAAATGTTTGAACTCTTCCGGGATCCGAAGATCCTCCGTTCATCCAAACTCTCAAGATTTCGTCACGGTCCTTATAGGTTGACTGGTCTGAAAAGCAGACTCTGAAGTCAATCAAGTAAAGCAAGCTTTACCATCTCTCATCAGCATCCTGTCATCAAAGACAAGCTTTTCGACCCCAGTCGGTCAAAATCCTTAGAAAGGAGGTGATCCAGCCGCAGGTTCCCCTACGGCTACCTTGTTACGACTTAGTCCCAATCACGGAGTTCGCCCTAGGCGTCTGCGTCCCGAAGGTTCGCTTAACGACTTTAGGCGCCCCCCGCTTTCGTGGCTTGACGGGCGGTGTGTACAAGGCTCAGGAACATATTCACCGCAGTATAGCTGACCTGCGATTACTAGCGATTCCAGCTTCATGCAGGCGAGTTGCAGCCTGCAATCCGAACTGAGCGGCGCTTTTTCAGATTTGCGTACCCTCGCGGGTTAGCTTCCGTTTGTACGCCGCATTGTAGGACGTGTGCAGCCCTGGACATAAAGGCCATGATGACTTGACGTCGTCCCCACCTTCCTCCGGTTTGACACCGGCAGTCTCTCTAGAGTCCCCACCATTACGTGCTGGCAACTAAAGACAAGGGTTGCGCTCGTTAAGCGACTTAACGCGACGTCTCACGACACGAGCTGACGACAGCCATGCAGCACCTGTGCACGTTTCACCCGAAGGCAAACTCATCCCTTTCAGGCGAGTCATCCGTGCATGTCAAATCCAGGATAAGGTTCTTCGCGTTGCCTCGAATTAAGCCACATCCTCCACCGCTTGTGTGAGCCCCCGTCAATTCCTTTGAGTTTCAGCCTTGCGACCATACTCCCCAGGCGGAGCACTTAATGCTTTCGCTGCGACCGGAAGAGGCGAGCCTCCCCCCATCTAGTGCTCATCGTTTACAGCTAGGACTACCAGGGTATCTAATCCTGTTCGCTCCCCTAGCTTTCGTGCCTCAGCGTCAGACATCCCCCAGTGTGCCGCTTTCGCTACCGGTGTTCCTTCCAATATCAACACATTTCACCGCTCCACTGGAAGTTCCGCACACCCCTGAGATACTCAAGCAACATAGTTTCAAGCGCAGTTCCACGGTTGAGCCGTGGGATTTCACACCTGACTTATGAAGCCGCCTACGCACCCTTTAAGCCCAGTGATTCCGAATAACGTTCGCACAGTACGTGTTACCGCGGCTGCTGGCACGTACTTAGCCCGTGCTTCCTCTGAGGCTCTGTCAAGGAAGGAGGATAGCCTCCAACCATTTCATCCCCTCTGACAGTAGTTTACAACCCAAGGGCCTTCGTCCTACACGCGGCGTCGCTCCGTCGGGCTTGCGCCCATTGCGGAAGATTCTCGACTGCAGCCATCCGTAGATGTCCGGGCAGTGTCTCAGTCCCGGTCGTGGGGGCCATGCTCTCACACCCCCTAAGCATCAATACCTTGGTAGGCCATTACCCCACCAACAAGTTAATACCGAATAAGCCGCTCCTCAGGCGGAATCACACCATTTGATCCGGAGATATTATCGGGCATTACCCACAGTTTCCCGTGGCTATTCCCGTCCTGAGGGTACGTAACCTATCCATTACTACGCCGTTCGCCGCTGTCCATTCAATCACTCACCCGAAGGATCATTCATGAACTTCTCGCTCGACTTGCATGCCTAATCCACGCCGCCAACGTTCATTCTGAGCCAGGATCAAACCCTTCAAATGAAAGCCTTTAAAAGAAGAAAAACTGCAGACTCCTAAGAGTCATTGCTCGCACGGGCGTGAAAGCCTTCGTCCCCCTTCTGTCATAAGCAGAAAAGTTTAATTCTGGTCGTCTGACCCGGTCAAAGGCCAAACTCCAGCGTCTCGCAAATTCGAAACCCAAATTCCGCTTCCCACCCACAAAAGTGAAAAGCTCTCACAAACAATCATCAACCCAAACTAGCCGAAGCTAATCCGAACC
>JBGCDN010000745.1:0-10325 GCA_045105495.1 Planctomycetaceae bacterium | reverse complement strand
CGCCGTGGAATCCAGCCCGCAAATCGTCAGCCCCCGATGTTGAAGCGTCGGATTGACTTCTTCTGAAATGAAACGTTGATAGTTCGCCAGCGGCTTCCGCAGACGCTCTCCGGCGCGATACAGCGGAACGTCGTGGTGCCCCGGCACCACCAACGTCGGCACGTCAGGCAGGCGATCCAGATACTCGCGAGCTTGCTGGAACTCGGCAACTTTCGCTCGCTGAGGCAGATCCCCACTGACAACGACAATATCAGGCTGAACCTCGTGCGCTATCTGACAAAGCGACTCACCAACATCCGGCAGATATGGCTTGCCAAAGTGTAGGTCTGAAACCTGAAGGATGGACGTGATCTCTGCGGTCATCTAAAGCCTGCCTCCCGGGAACAAACGATCTACGCAGACATCAACCGTTGCGAAAGTCGTACCAGAACCAACACGAACAGCTCGACTGCTGATCGTCTTTTCTGGCCAGTCCACGCGCCCTGCACTGTTCTTCCCACGAGCGCGGCCGGTAACCGTGCAGCCTCGCACATTCGCATGCACCGCAGTGTGCAGACTCGCACCACCCACAACGGCGTTGGCTCAAGAGGGCCACGAACTCCGCAGCAGAAGCCCTCGCACGTCTTTCCGCGTTGAGACTGGATCGCGACCGATCAAAATCCGTAGTTAGGCATGCGTGTTGCTTTCAATCAGCTTGGTAGCTTCCCTAAGGCTCATGCGATGGAAACCATCACCACCAACCTGAACGGCAGACTGCTCTGGATGATCGCAGCAGTCTTTTCAGCGTTGTCGATTGGAAGTGCGGCGCGGTTGCTGTCGATGCGCGGTGCAGCAGCTGATGTTGTTCGAAGTCGGATCGGTAGCTTGAAAACATGGTGGGCTCTGTCTTGTCTGCTTGCTGTGGCCGTCATAACAGCACCGGCAGGTGTGATCATTCTATTGTTGGTCGCAAGCTGGCTGGCAATGGAAGAGCTCTATCCGCTGTTGAAACCAGGGCCGGTGGAACGAGGAACCATGGTTTTGGTGTTCGGTGCAATTGTCGTTAACTACCTGCTAATTCTGACAAACCAGGTTGCGGCGTTCAGCATCTTCCTGCCCGTCGTTTCGCTTCTGGTGCTCTCGGTTTGGCGATCCATCGGCGGGTACACGAAAGGCTATCTTGCCTCCACGGCGGGACTGTACTTCGCGGTCATGGTCGTTGGCTTTGGGCTGTCGCATGCTGCTTTGTTGTTTCGATTGCCTGTCTCTGAATTTCACACTCTTGGAAACATCGGCTGGTTTCTGTTCCTGATTATCCTCACCGAGACGAACGATATTTTCCAGGCGTTAGTTGGCCGACGCATTGGCAAGCACAAAGTGACGCCCGGCGTATCCCCAAACAAATCGTGGGAAGGGTGCCTCGGCGGAACGGTTGCAACAATCGTCGTAGCCTCCACGCTATCGCCGTACCTCACGCCATTTGCAGATCGAACAGCAATGCAGTCGATGGAGCTCCCGGTGACTCAGCCGTTCTTCTGGTCGACGCTTGTTGCCGTCGTCATTTCCTTCGCCGGATTTCTGGGAGACATCAACATGTCTGCCATCAAGCGTGACGCTGGCGTGAAAGACGGTAGCACTCGACTGCCGGGTCAAGGTGGAGTCATCGACCGAATCGACAGCCTGACATTCACCGCACCTGTTTTCTACTACAGCCTTTATTGCCTCCTGTAACTGCGAGATTCTCATGTCTGCAAGCACGGCTAAGAAGACCGGTGAAAGGAAGCCCGAGACGGACTACACCGATCGGTTTCTGACCATTCCAAACGTGCTATGCGTGATACGCATCGTCGGTTCCGGTTTCCTGATCGGACTGGCTGTCTACGAACACTACGTTTGGTTCGTCGGACTGTACTTCTTTCTGTCCCTCACCGACTGGGTTGATGGCAAGATCGCTCGCTACCTAAACCAACAATCTGAAATCGGTGCAAAGCTAGACAGCGCAGCAGACTCGGTTCTCTACATCTCATTGCTTATTGGCGGCGGCATACTTCTCGGTGACGTCCTGCTCCAACACTGGCCATGGATGCTGATGGCTTTCCTTAGCTATGTAGCGCACGTTGGCTATGGATTTTGGAAGTTCGGCAAGAAGCCGGTCTACCATACACTCGGCGCAAAGACATCGTGGTTCCTTGGCACGGTGGGAACACTCTGCATTCTTGGTGACATCGCGGTTTGGCCACTGTTTGTCGCAATGGTGGCAGTGATGCTGACGAATCTCGAATCGATCGCAATCACCCGCAAACTCACCAAATGGCAGGCCGACATCCCGTCTCTGTACCACCTTTGGCGACGCCAGCATTGGAACGGCTAATCACTTCATGCCATGGCTTCCACGTAGCCGATCGTCGCCTCGGCCTCCAATTAGGACTCACTCCATTGTCTTCAAGACGCTCAGAACTTTCTTAATCGAAGGTCGATCACTAAACGACTCACCGCGTTTGGCGAACTGAATTACTCCAGCTTTGTCGATAATGAATGTTGCCGGGCGGTTGCTCCATTCGACGTGAACTCGCATTTGAAATGGAACGCCGTACGTTGCACTGACTGTCAGCGATGGATCCATCAATACAGGAAAGTTCAGGTCGTCTGTCGATGCGCCCGCCCGCTTGAGTAGCGCTTTTGCGGACCACGATTCGTGCGGATCAACTGCCAGGATCTGTGCTGTCGTTCCTTTGAATTCCTTCAACGCGCTTCGCAACTGCCCGAGTTGCCTGTGACACACAGGTCACGTGTCGCCATAGATGAAAACAAGCACCACCGGCTGCTTGCCGCGGTAGTCGCTGAGTGAGACTTCCTTGCCATCAATTGTCTTCAACCGGAAATCAGGCGCCAGTGAACCGACTTTGGCCGAGTCGATCCTGGCGGGATCCCACTTCCGCAACGTGTCGATCACATCAGGACCAACAGCGTTGTTTGTTCGCTCCTTCGCGTAATTCATGTGCTTCAGCACATCACGGTTCTTCTGGCCGTTTGCCAGTGCGGCCCAGTCGACATCTGGAGATTTCCCCGACATGCCGATGGCGTCAACGGCGTACAAACGAACGGCAGCATCCTTATCGGCCGTGAGACTCTTCTTCAAACGATCGATGTCGGCAACTGGAGCCAGAAAGCTAAGTGCCTGAGCTGCAAGGATTCGAGTTGGCGTGTGTTCGCTATCGAGTGCCGCGGTGAGTGACGGAACCGATCTTTCGCCAAGCAGAACCAACGACCTCAGCGTTGTCATCCGCTGTTTCCATTCAGCATCACCCAACGGACGCATGTAAGTGCGTCCCCGGAAGACTGTCTCCCATTTCGTTTCGTCCCACTGATTCGCAAATTCCGCGAGTAGTCTTTGCGGATCGTCAGGTGGAACAGACTGCGTTGTCTGCGGGAGGAATCTGGTCAGCGACGTCAGTTGGATATCATCTCGCTTCCGCAGTTGTTCTTTGATGTAGTACTTATGCCAGGACCCGAAGGTAATGAGAAACCGTTTGCCTTCGCCTTTCCTTTGGTCGAGAGCCTTCGCGATGTTGGCGTAGTGAGCGGCATTGATATTGCTCCAACCGCCCGCGCCGATGGCTTTGTTGAAGTAGCGGTCGTACGGTTCCATTCCCGCCTTCACAAACGCGTCGTATTCGTCTGTATGGATGACACGCGGATCGCTTCGGTCGCCTAGCTTCGCGACGTGTGTCGAAATATCACGCTGAGCCTTCTCCATTTCTTCGTATTGCTCCGCGTGAGTTGTTCGGAGCTTCGCCATCGTGGCCTTGCGACTCTCGTTCATCTCCGTCGTCCACGCCGCGCACGGAATGATTTTAAATTCCATTTCCTTTGTCAGCGGAAACAATGCGTCAGTGTATTCCGGGAAGACGCGGACTCGGGATTCGGTGATCGTGCCCGTGTCGGCGAACTGCTTTGTTGCGGCATCTAATCGGTCTGGTGGGATCTAATCGGTCTGGTGGGATCTCAGTCAGCACGTAGTCTGGTTTGACTTGCCGAATGATCTGCTTCAGATGAGAAATGTCATATGGACCGGTACGACGATGCCCGCTGTGGATCATCCCCATAACAACGACTTCGTTCTTCTCCGCGGCGACCAGGCCGACAGGAAGAAGCAACACAGTCAGCAGACACATCAGCCCCGGCTTGAAGACGAAGTTACTCATATACAGCTCTTTCGTGCCACTTAGTTGCCGCCTCAAATCTGGAGCCGATGCTTCAGAATACTCAGAGTACGTCTGACGACTGCGATGTTCCGTAACCCGCAGTACATTCGCATAGATCTGTGATAAACGAAGACGCACAATTACCCAAGCACGTTAGTTCTTGAACGGTCATTCCACAATGCTTAGACTGTGGCCCATGACAGGACGACCAAGGGATTTTGATGAAGTCGCCGTACTCGACGCGGCGATGAACACGTTCTGGAACCAAGGTTTTGATGCCACCAGCTACAACGATTTGGTGGAGGCAACCGGCCTGGGACGCCAGAGCCTTTATCAAGCGTTCGGAGACAAACGGTCACTCTTCACAGCAGTCTTACGTCACTACGGACAACGTGTCACACAGAAGTCGGTTGAAATTCTGGACCGTCCCGGCGCTTCAACTCAGAACATCCGCGATTGGCTAAATCGGCTCCGCGAGAACTCCGTTCGAGACCGTAATGGATGCTTGCTTACCAACACCGCCGTTGAGATTGTTCCGCACGACCCCGACGTTGCAGCGATTGTGCAGCGGGAACTCCAACGTGTTGAGAACGCTCTGCGTTCGGCAGTAAAGCGAGCCCTCGACTGTGGCGAACTCCCGGAGCAGACCGATGCAGGAGAGATGGCGACGTATCTGTTTGGCATCGCTCAGGGCTTGATGGTCATGGGGCGACTTGGGCTTAGCCGAGCCAAATTGAAACGATACACAACCGTCGCCTTGGCTGTACTCAACGGATGAACCGCCGAACCGTTTTGACCAAGACAGTCGCCTTTCGATCCAGGGTGGCAAGTAACCGACCAACCTCAAGCCTTCAAGGTTAGACAGAAGATGACAAGAAACTCGTTATGCATGACCCTGTCAGCGCTACTGATGCTGGCGACTCAGCTATCCGCGCAGTCCAAATCGGAAGAGGTATCGGATCGTGGTCCGAAGACATCGTGGCGACAGTTCAATGAATCTCAGGGGCACGCCGTCGGTTCTGGTTCCTTACCGCTGGAGTGGTCGGAAACCAAGAACGTCGCTTGGAAAACACCAATCCCCGGAAGTGGCTGGTCGTCTCCACTTGTCGATGGAAACGAGGTCTGGGTGACAACGTCCATCGACGAAGACCGTTCCCTCCGCGCTATCTGTATCGATGCTGTTTCCGGCAAAATCCGGTTGAATGTCGAAGTCTTCAAGCCCAAGACACTCCTCGCGAAGCATGCTCGCAATGGCCACGCGACACCAACACCTGTGCTGGATGACGAACATATCTTCGTCCACTTCGGCAGCTACGGAACTGCTGCTCTTGATCGCACGAATGGCAGCATCGTGTGGACAAATCAGGAAACGAAAATCAATCATCAGTGGGGACCAGGCAGCTCACCGGTTCTCTTCGATGACATGGTCGTCTTCAACTGTGACGGAATGGAACAGCGATACGTCGTTGCGCTCAACAAGAAAACCGGGAAGCAAGTTTGGAAGACAACGCGTTCTGAAGAAATCACTAAGGGCGGGTTCTTTCGCAAAGCATTTTCGACACCAAGCATCGTCACCGTAAATGGCAAAGACATGCTGCTCTCCAGCGGCGCGAATCAGGTTAGTACGTTTGATCCGAAGACTGGAGAAGAGGGCTGGAGCGTCAAGTACTTTGGCTACGCAGGCGTCACGAAACCTATCATCGCCGACGGTCGAGCATTTGTAACCAGTGGTTACGGAGACGGAACATTGATGGCCGTGCAACTAAACGATTCCAGCACCACGAAATCAGGTGAGCTTCTTTGGAAGACAAAGAAAGGTGCACCCATCATTCCGTCACCAATCGTTGTTGGCAGCGAGTTGTACATGGTGAGCGACAAAGGCGTGCTGTCGTGCCTGGACGCAGCCACGGGCAAGGTCCATTGGCAGGACAGGCTTCCCGGCAACTATGCCGCCTCGATTGGTTTCGGCGATGGCAGGCTGTTCGTCCATAACGACAAAGGACTGACCACCGTGTTCGAACCTTCGACGCGTGCATTCAAGAAGCTCGCGACAAACCAGCTCGATAGCAACATCCAAGCATCACCAGCTCTGGTATCTGGCGCCATCTTCCTTCGAACAAAGAACAGCCTCTATCGGATTCAAGAGGGTTAGCTGAATCCGTGTCGTGATTCGCTTGACTTGGCATTTCGCAAAAACAACCGGCCCCCTGTTCCGTCTTATCCGCATACCATCGCAGAGATCATTGATGAGAGCTTTCCTGATTGTCGCATTGGCATTCTGCCCACTCGCTATTGCGCAAGACGAACAGACGGAAAAACAACCGCGGCCCGACAACCTGGTTCAACGCGCGGCAGCGAGGCTTGTTGAACTTCAGGAGAAGGACGGGGCTTGGCCATACGAGGGAGTCTACCGCGTGCGTCGACGCATCCCGGTTGGTTATCGCGTCGGCGGCACGGCGATTGTATGCACGTCCTTGCTCTACTCGGGAGAGGACGACAACACGACCAAAGCAATCGAACGAGGTGCGGCGAGCATCCTCAAAGACCTTGAAGACAGGCTGATGACTGCCGACACGGCCGAAGCCTACGATGTGCGCATTTGGGGACACATTTATGGGCTCGATCTGTTCTGCCGACTCCGAGCGTCCGGTAGATTCGAAGACTTGCGAGAACGCACTGACCCTTGGGTTCCGAAACTTGTTGAGATTCTGAAGACCGAACAAACCCCTGACGGCGGTTGGAACTATGCGAACCGTCGAGGACGTCGCCATGCCAGCTTTGTGACCGCTCCCGCTGTTCAGGCGTTGTTGCTGGCGAAGGAACAAGGCGAGAATGTTCCGGATGACGTGTTGATGCGGGCAAGAAGAGCCCTTCTGATCAGCCGAACAGAAGCCGGAGCGTTCCAGTACAGTGGAACCAGCACCCGTCACCCCGCCGCCTTACCCGGCTCCATTGCCCGAAGTGCAGTTTGCGAATCAACTCTGCTTCTTCTGGGTGGCGGGAACGTCGATCACCTGCGTGGCGCAATTGACGCGTTCCACAAGCACTGGGACGAACTGGAGAAGCGACGAAAGAAAGCGGGTACCCATCTGCCACCGTACAACGTGGCTCCATACTACTTCTACTACGGCCACCGCTACCTCGCGCAAGCCATTCAATTCCTGCCCACAGACGAACAGACCGCACAGTACAACAAGTTCAAAGCCGTTTTGATGCGAACCAAAGATCCGGACGACACATGGAACGACCGTGTCTTTGATCGCTCCAAAGCCTACGGCACAGCAATGTCCATCCTAGCGCTCATGAACAACGTTCCGATTCCGAAGAAGCTCGAACTCGATCAACCTGACAAGCCCAATTCACAAAAGTGAGACACAGAGCTACTCGAACGATTCGTAGTGGTGTAACCAGCTTTCGACCATGTACTTCCGCAGGCTCAAAACCGAGTTGGATGGTCTGCTCGGGCAACCTCGACCAAGTGCAGCGCAGTCCTGGCAACGGTGAGCATAGAATTGCTAGTGCCGGAGCCGTGTTCTTCGCTCCTTGATTCGGCCTACTGGTTGGGACTCAAGAAAACCCCGGCGAGGTAGTCTCACCGGGGTCGCACGAATGACTGGGGGCCCGTCCCAACATCGCGGTCAGTCGGCCATTCATCAAGGATTTCACCACCAGATCGCCAGAGGGAGTCAATGTCTGAGCTCGCGAAGAACTATCGTTCTGCGTTCCAACTCGAACGAAATCTTCAACTGCGTCGTGTGCCGCAGTATCTCAAGAGATTCGACCGCACCCTGCCGAGTAGACCGCTTTGTGAGCCGCTTCACCCTGCGGTTCTGAGAACCACGAGATCCTAGTAGTCTCGCCGATCTATCGGCGATCGAGATCACGGTCGAACAGAATCCAGTCGCGTCCTTTGCCGCCCCACACTTGGTCGACATCCTCGTCGTGGAAGACTTCGAGTCCTGTCTCCAGGATTGCGTTCGCCCGCTGCCTTGCTGAACCGCTGCCGGTCCAGATGGACCGCAGAGCTTTCAGGGCGTTCTCATCTTCGTCCCGGTTTGTATCGCCGGTGATCAGGACATCATCCTGTTTTCCTCCGGTCAGTCGATCGGCACCTTTGCCGGCAATGATGATGTCTCGACCCCGGCCGCCATCAAGTCGATCGTTGCCGGTCTGTCCAAGCAGAAGGTCGTTGCCATTGCCGCCCCAGACACGGTCATTGCCCGATCCGGCATACACGATGTCGTCACCGTAACCACCAACGATGTAATCGTTGCCCGATCCGCCGCTCAGTGTTGTCGGAACCGAAACAAACAAACTCATCACAATCGAATCGTGACCATCGCCTCCATCGACCATGATCTCGTCAACTTCAGAGGTCCTGATCTTCGTGAAGCCGAAGCCTTCAATATTGGTAAACACGTAGTACTTGCCCCAGAATTTCTTCACCAGGACCCTGTCATCTCCATCAGTCCCTGTGATTCGCAGGACACCGTTTTCAACCGTCACGCCGGGTTCAGTTCCGACACTGTTGACCGTCACGGTGAATTCATCGGTGACACTTTCGCCCGCCGCATCGGTGGCGGTGACAGTCACTGTGACATTGCCATCTGCCGCGAACCTCAGCATCAGCAGGTCACCCTCTACCCTTGCATCCACGACGGATCCATCGGAAGACACAGCTGCGTAGGTCAACGTCGCATCATCGATGTCGGCGAAGACATCGGACAGATCGATCATTTCATCAGCGTCGTCTTCTTTAACGGCCAAGTCGGCGATCGGAGCGACAACTGTGGGAACCTGGTTCACCACTGCCTGAGTCTGAGCCGTGATCGTGCCACCGTCGTCGTCGGTGGCCGTCACTGTGATCGTGTAAACTCCGCCTTCTGCGTAAGTATGCTGAGTGCCCGTAAAGTCGGGCGACAAGGTGAGTTCGTCGGCTGCGACGATTCTTTCTTCCGTGCCATCGCCCCAGTCCACGATAACTTCGTGAGTGTCAACGAGACTAGCGTCTGTCACGAATCCGTTCAAAGTGACCACCCCGTCGTTGGATTTGGTCGCTATGGTCTGTGCGTCGGTTCCAACACTGTTTAGTGTGGGAGCAACGTTGCTCACCGTGACTGTGGTCGTCACGATTTCGGACGTTACCGTGCCTTCGGAAACTCGTAAAGCAACTGTTGTTGCTCCATTATCGGCTCCGGTAAAGTCAGGCGTTTTGCCGGTGGCATCAACTTCAAAAGTTTCACCGTCGTAGTCGAGGTCCCACTGGTACGTCAGAGAGTCGATGTCTGCACCAGTGGAACCGGAACCATCCAGTATCACGCTGCTGCTCTCATCAACGGCATAGGGACCACCTGCGTTAGCACTTGGAAAGACCTCAAACCAAAGCGAAGTTACTACGATATCGGCTTCGGGTACTAGATCGAACGTGACAGTGATCTCATCAATATCGGCCAGGTCAACTCTCTCAAAGTCACTCAAGGGAATAGCGAGTTCGACGTCTTCCTCTGCGCGGCCAAGAACGACCTCGGCGGTCTCGGCCTCGCCTGTCCCATCGGTCAACTCGAGAGACACATTAGCGCCCAAGTCGTTAGACTCGACATAAAACCGAAATATGTCGTTGTCTCCGAGGTGCAGGTTAAGTTCGTTGTCCTTCCCGCCGTACTCAAGAGTCGCAATTGCATCTGTGGCCGCGCCACCGGTACTGACGGAATAACGGCCAATGACGTTACCGTCATCGTCAGGTAGTGTGAAAAGCGCGAGGCTGGCCGTCAGAGCACCTCCCTCTTTGATGAGTGTCGTCTTTCTTGATTCGCCAATGACACCTGAAAGACCATCTTCTTCACGGCTCAGTAGCTCGCCGGTCGTCCTCGTGGACAGACTCCAAACGGGATCTCCGGCTAGGTCATCGAACGTATCAATGTCAACCATAGCCCCTTCAGTCAGGAGTTGGCGTACTTCCAGAATCTGGACATCGGATAAGCTGTCTGGGTAACCGGAACATCGCCTGCGGAACTGACTACGTGGAATCAAAGCTTGGATGATGTGTTTCATAACAGCCCTCGTGTCTGGGTGCTCAAACTGGTCCGACCGAAATACGTGTTTGGGTCTCGAGAAGAGAGTCGCAAAAGTCTTACAGCAAAA
>JBGCDN010000744.1:0-10983 GCA_045105495.1 Planctomycetaceae bacterium | reverse complement strand
AGTGACGTGGTACGTTCCGGTCCACGCACAACCCAGGTATCGAGCGAATCATTGCTGCCGTCTTTGCGAAGTTGCAGCTCAAGCGTAGCAGGCCGGGCAGTGAAGAAATCGTTGTGCGGGAAATAGGTTTCGATGCGAACGTTCGGAACCTCATCGTCAGACTTGGCGAAATCAGTATCACTCGGCGTGGCAAATCGAATACCTGGCTTACCATTTGAGCTACCCGTTTCAGGAAGCAGGGTTTGCGGCCCGGGCCCATCGAGTTTCCAGCGGTAGGCGTGTGGGATACCGGCGACAGATAAGGAGATTTCCGTACCGAAAGTATCTGCCCCGGATTTCAGGCCGAATTTGACTAACGTCACGTCAAGCGAACCGGCTAGGGTCTTCGTCTTTGGAGCAGGTTCTTCCAATAGCTTGCGAAGTGCTTGCCCCGGTTCGACGGTAAGCGACAACTTCTTCGGTACGTTGGCTTTTCTTTGCCTTCGCACGGTGACGATAAGTTGATCGTCAATCACTTCGCACTTTGGTGTCTGCACGAAGAACTCTCGTGGAGGAACCCATGGCAGAATCTTCAGGTCAAATCGCTGATCTTCACTGGCAGCCGATCGCACGTTGAAGGTGATGCCACCAGATACATCCAACTCCGACCCGGGCGCGGCTCCCTTCAAATCGAGCCTGCACGATGTGGCCTGATTCTCGAACGTTGCTTCACCAGAAAGACCAATCGGCGTCCGGGTTGCATCCGGTCGGAGCAAGGTGACGACGAACTTCTCTTCGCCTCGTCCAGCAGGGCGGTTCAACCACACTTCGGCGGTCGTCGGAGTATTCGGATTGAGCCAAACTTGTCCGCGTGGCTGCCCCGACAGGTAGGTCTTCCCTCTGGTTCCTGGCACCGCAAATGCGATACTCCAACCGGCTGAATTGAATTCGGGAGCCAAAGTCAGGGATCGTACATCGTACGGTTCGTATCCACGTTTGCCGCTTCCCGCACTTCTTGCAACCAGAGCCAATTGGAACTTCTGAGGGGTCTGTGACTGGAGTTTTAGTGAGAGCGTTTCTCCTCGCGATACAGAACGCAGCGGCTTGCTCTGGTCACTCCACACAACGTCTTCGTCGCCTAAGAGCAGTACATCCAGACCGTCGTTCGCGGCGTTGTTCCAGTCCAGCTTGATTGCAGCTGTTCCATCCGAGCTGCAGTTCAACGGTGCGATCGGCAGCCCGGTGAGCTGTGGGTCGGGCGTTCTGGACAGCGTGCCGGCATCCAGTATCGCCCCTGTAAATCGTTGGGTCAGATCGGTGTAAGCCTGCCCTTGTCGTACCCAGTTGTTGGCGATTGCAGTTCGAGCAGAACGCAGCAACGTCATTCGGCTTTCAAGCAATCCCCGTTCAATCTTCTCGGCGCTGGTTGATGGGACTCGCGTTGCTAACCGAGCACATCTGTCGAACCGAACCGCTTCCAGGTCGCCCGGCTGGCCAAGCATTGTGCCCAACTGTTCCCATTTCGACGCAAACTCACGACCACGATTACCACGCTCCCTCGTATTCGATGTGATCGTCTGAGCGAGATCCGGGAATGCCAAAGACAGCGTTCGGTTGCACCAATACTCCTGCCAGATCCCCTCGCTGTTCTTGCGTTTGATCTGACCGGACTGGCGATCGCGGAAGAACTGAACCAGCTTTTGACGACTGGAAGCTCGGATCCATGGATTCTGCAAAACCCGATCGACTTCAGGCCAGCGAGTCTGTTCGCCAAGCCCTGCTACGAACGCCGTAAAGCCTTGGTCAAATCTTTGGAGAGCACGCTTAGCCGTTGCAGTCAGCTCGTCGACGGTTCGGTCCTGCAATTCGGACTCACGACTAAGAAGTTTGTCGATCTCCTCAACAACGGCAGCAACCGACTGCAAGGCTTCGCCCTCAGCAGATGCGACTCGCGGAATGGACTCAGTGAACTTCAGCCCGTCGAACTCCAGTTTCGAAGCGATCCATTGAGCGTGGTCGGGGAACTCAGCCAGGAGTGCTTCACGAACACTGAGAAGATTGCGAACGGCATCCGCGCGGCGGACGGTGTCGTCCATAGTTTGCTGAGCAATATCCAGCCATTGGTTTGCTCTCTGGACCTGCTTCGCAATCAGCCATCGCTCGGCGGCAAGTGTGCTCGATAGGTTAGCTTCGGTTAGTTGAGCCACATGCTTGTGAATCTCAGGCCGCAACCGATCGCCCTCCAACAAGCCAAACATCCGATTCGCTTCGACGCGCTGCCGAATTGTTCTTCTAATTGCGCTGCCAGTCGCAGCATCAACCGGCGCTGTTGAAAACGTCGTGGCAACCTTTGAAACCAGCTGCAGTTCAACCGGCCATTGCTTGCGTGGCCAGTACAGTCCCTTCGGTTCGTCCAGGGAATTCAGGGCAGCTGATACAGCAGTAAGGTGTTCGCCAAAACCAATCTGCGGGCGACTAATGAGATCGGTTACCAACCACTTTGCGAACCGCATCTTCTCATCGACGTTCTTTATTGGAGTCGGCTGATCAGGTGCGTCTGCGGTGGGTTCAGTGGCCAACAGCAGCTTAAACACTGCGTCCGGCTTGACCGCTTTGTCGTCCATCGCAGGCGACGACCACTCAATAGACGGTGCGAGGCTTATGCTTTCGCCAGACTCGTCGGCAAACTTCCCAGCAACTGCCTCAGCACTCGTTAGCCGCGCGGTGATGTCGTCGGTGTATTCCGGGAGCGAATGGAGGTGGTGCCGAATGGCTTGTTCAATGCGAACGAGTTCGTAGTTGAACTCTCGCCACGCCAACGGATGCTCGGCAATCTTCTGGCCAGACCTGCCCGGCATGGCTTCATTGTCGTCTGGGTTCGTTAGCCAAATCGCATCGCGCTTCATCCAAAGCGCATGGATTCGTTCTTCTGGCGTACTGACAGGAGAGCCTTCCTTCGGACTTGCTTTGGCCGGTTCTTTCTTGTCAGCCGAACCAGCCGCCGCGACTTCCTCGTCCGACCCGGCTGCGTCTTCGCTCTCTTCAACTGCTGGTGGCTTCGCGATCTTTGTTAGCTGGATTCTTCGACTGCCCTTCGTCTCATTGATCCAGGCGACGGTTTGGTTCCATTCTGCTGTTTCGTTCCTGATAGATTCGAACAGTTCGCCCAGTTCCAGCATCTTATTGTCGTTGGTATCTGCGGACTCTGAAGTGAAGGCGTTGTGGATCGCTCGTCCGAAGATGGTTCCCGGTTGATTTTCCCATCGCGGGATCGGCGTATCAGATTCCTCAGAATCGCCGTCGGTCGGCTCGATCGGCGCGGCCCAACTGTCCTCCACTCCCGACGTGGCGCAAATCACTGCGATTCGACCGTCGAAGGAGTCTGCTTCTCGTGCGGCTTGCGCTACGACATTTCGAGAAAGAGAGCCCTGTGTCCAATCCGGCTCGCTGGCAACATCCAGCAGCAGAACCACCTGTTTGGCGGAACTTGAGTCCAGAACCGCCAGAAACTCTTTGAAGCTGACGGTGTCTTTCAGATCTTTGACCAACAGTCGAACGGCAGGCGTTGCTCCGCCGTAGTCGACGATTGCGTGAAGGCTGCAGAAAACCACAAGGGTTTCGGCGCCGCCGATGTCTTTGGCAAGTGGGCCGAGCAGAGTTCGATCCAGATAATTGCTCGTGTCGACTCTCTCCGAAACTGTGTCGGGGTCACTCTCGTGAATCGCCTCGAAGACCTCAGCCAGCGCTTCCATGTCCTCCTTCGCGCCAGGGTTCAGCGCGATGGACCGGCCATAGTCCGTTTTTCCAATGCCAATGAAAGTCACCGTCGGGGCACTGGATGTTCGGAGCAGCAACCACAACAGAAGGCCGACCAGACTGGCGAGAAATGTCACTCCGCCAATGAGCTTTAGTCGTCGAGTAGAACGAACACGCTTCCGACTGGCTTGAGGACGCCAAGAGCGACTCGCTCCTGCATGTCCGGGTTCAGTACCACTCATTTTACCAATGTCTCCGACTCATCAGGCCAATAGCCTTGAATCCAGCTGGCCCAATTCGACATCGAAACCACGATTGTCTGGTATTTCAGCTCAAATCTCTACTGTCATATCACAGAAAGACACTCGCAGGCTTCGCGTTCAAAGACCTCTTGACGAGACAACAAATTCTTTTTTTGAAATCCGGCTGAAAAGCACGCAACCGTGTGCCCGGTTTTGCAGATAACTTGTTCATGAGTCGGCCAGCGAGGTCGGCGGGAAACAATCGGGACCAGCAAGACCAACCAGTCTCAGTCCCACCGATCACTAAATCGAGGAGATCACGATGCCTGCTTTCATCAAACTTGGCGACATTAAGGGCGAAGCAACTGACGACGGTCACAAGGACTGGATCCTTATCGAATCCATGAGCTCGCCTCTATACCGCTCAATCCCTGAAGGTGCTAAGGACTCTCAGCGAACCAAGGGAACAACAACACTCGGCGATGTGGTTGTTGTCCGCGAATTGGACAAATCTTCAACGAAACTACAAGAAGCTTGTGCCAACGGTACGTTCTACTCAGAAGTCGAAATCCACTTCTGCACGACGGCCAAGAACAAGCAAGAGCCATACCTGACCTACAAGCTGAAGGACGTGATCGTCACCAGCTACAGCTTCCATGGAAACGCGGCAGGCGACCCACTCCCAACCGAGGAGATTACTCTCGGGTACACCGAAGTCGAGTGGACGTACATCACCATCGATCCAAAGACTGGTGACAAGAAGGGCAACGTGCCGGCTAAGTACAACCCAGGTAAGGGTGCCTCATAAACTGGCTGAACGCTTCCTTGACACCACCAAGGTGCCACTTGAAGCTGTTACTCCATATGACGGAAAACAGCGAGATCGCGTTCATTGCGATCTCGCTGTTCGTCTTTGCCTACAGATCTGATTGCCAGAGATACCACGTTGCACCAAGGGCAGGACCATGGCCAAGTTTGAACAAAACGAACGACCAATTGGTGTGGAAACGCCATTGGGCCCGAATGAGCTGGTTCTCAGGTCGTTTAGCGGCGAGGAGCACATGTCCGGCCTATTCAGCTTCGATCTGGAGCTACTTGCCGATGCTGACAACGCCATCGTCGACCCGAACAAAATTGTCGGCAAGCCGGTCGATTTTTACGTCCGCCATCCTGGTGGTGAGCAACGTTATTTCAACGGTATGGTCAGCAACTTTGGTTTCGGAGGAACCGGAAGCCGCGGCCATATTTATCGGGCAACAGTCGTTCCCTGGCTTTGGTTTCTCACCCGAAGTTCTGAATGCCGAGTCTACGAGACCGCAGAGACTAAATCGGCGAAAGACGTCATAGAGGATGTCTTTAAAAACTTTGGCTTCACCGACTTCGAATGGAAAGCAAAGAGGACACTGGCAAAGCGAGAGTTCTGTGTCCAGTACGAGGAGACGCATTTCGACTTCGTGTCGCGGCTCTTGCAGCACGAAGGAATCTACTATTACTTCAAGCACGAAAAAGGTAAGAACACTCTCGTACTCGCCGACGACATCACTGGCGTTGAAGACTGTTCAACGGACGGTGACGTGTCTCTGGCTTCTAACCTGTCACAACCAGAAATTACAGACAAGATCACTTCCTGGCACCACGAGTATTCCTTCACAACAGGTAAGCACACTCACACTGACTACGATTTTAAGAAGCCAAGCACCGACCTCAGCACAACCGCGAAATCGATCGTCAAAACGCCGAGCATTGACAAGTACGAACACTACTCAGACGCCGCGGGCTACTATCAAAATGGCGACGGAAAAGATCTGATCGCAACCAGAATTGAACAGGACGAGTGCGGCTATAACGTCGTTTCCGGAGGAAGCGTTTGTCGAGATTTCTCGCCAGGATATCGCTTCAAGCTCGGTAAGCACCATGAGCAATCCGAAGCTGGCAAGAAGTGGGTGCTAACCAGCGTGCGCCACGATGCAAACCTCGGTGGTAGCTATGTAACCAGCGGTTCGCATAGCGACGAGATCTATTCCAATGGGTTCACATGCATCCCGTCGGATGTCCCTTACCGACCCGCCCGGGTTACACCATTGCCGCGAATTAAGGGCATTCAAACGGCGTTGGTTGTGGGGCCGGCTGGTAAGGAAATCTATACCGACGAATTCGGACGAGTGAAGGTGCAGTTCCACTGGGATCGAGAGGGGAAGAAGGACGACAAAAGCAGCTTCTGGGTTCGAACCGCGCATCCTTGGACTGGCAAGCAGTGGGGCATTGTGCACATCCCGCGAATTGGCCAGGAAGTCGTCATCGATTTCATCAATGGGGATCCTGACCGCCCGCTCTTGGTGAGCATGCTGTACAACCAGGAGAAGATGCCGCCATACGAACTTGAGGCCAACATGACTCAGTCAGGCATCAAGACTCGCAGTACGCCAGGCGGTGGTGTCGACAATTTCAACGAACTGAGATTCGAAGACAAGAAAGGTGAAGAGCAAGTCTATCTCCACGCGGAGAAGAATCTCGACACCGTTGTTGAGAACAATGAGACCCGAAAAGTTGGTCACGAAAAGAAGGACAAAGGCGACCAGGAAATCGACATCTACAACGAACAGAAATTGATCGTCGGTGTCGAATCCGGGAGCGGTAGCCAGACTGTTGAGATCCAAAAAGATCAGACGACAACACTCAATCAGGGCAACCAGGCCACTACGGTAAAACTTGGCGATCTAACCACAAAGGTCTCGGCGGGATTGGCTAAGCATGAAGCTATGAAGTCAATTGAACTCAAAGTCGGGGCTAGCAGCATCAAGTTGGAACCGGCCAAGATCACCATCAAGGCACCGGAGATCGCAATTGCAGGTGATATGAAGGTCGATGTCAAAGGGTTAATGACCAGCGTGCAAGGCAGCGCGATGCTTGATCTGAAGGGCGGGATCGTAAAGGTCAACTAAGAATTTGTTTGAGAATGGTTTCGCGGCAAAAAGCTGTCCGACCACCATCCCAACATCACTGCCACACACCGATGGAACTGGAAGTTCCGAAGCACTGATCAGATAAAAAGGCGACCGGTTGCATGAAAGCAATCTTCAAAGTTCTGGAAGGCCCGATTGAACATGAGTCGCTTGTCATCCGTGACGGTGAGATCCTAACAATAGGCCGGGAAGAAAAAGCGGACGTACCAGTTCCTGACGACGGTCAGATGTCAGGTCTGCACTTGTCCGTCAATTGTTCCGGCGATGCCTGCATCATTGAGGATTTAAAGAGCACGAACGGCACGTTGCTTAACGGCAAGCCTGTCACAGAAAAGACTGCCGTCGCCAACGGCGACAAGATTCGATGCGGCAATACACAGTTCGAAGTACAACTCTCTGGCGCACCAGCTGTCAAAGCATCAGTAGTACCGGTGGAACGCCAAACGGCCGTTTCCGACGAGGCAAGCCCGGACGAAGCGAAACCGACTGCCACGCAACCCTCACCCGCCGCAAAAGCCGACGAAAACGGCGCACTCAGGCAAGTCAAAGGGTTTATTGAGGAAACGGCCGCAGACATCATCCAACGCTTTCAGTTGAAAGATCTGCCTCTGCCGCCGGAACCGAACGAACATCCGGATGCATACGCGTCCCGGCTAAGAGACGCCGACCCGGAAAGTGCCTTGGCATTTCTCTCTTACGCACTACCTAAGCGACCGGCGATTTGGTGGCTTACCCGGTGCGTTCGTTCGTCTCTCCAGCAGCCAACAGAAGAAGAGGAAAAGGTACTTGGCCTCGCAGAGAAATGGATCTCCAGTCCAACAGATGAGCACCGACGCCACGCGATGGATGAAGCTCAAAAGCAGGAATGCGAAACGGCAGCATGCTGGGCTGCTGTCGCCGCTTTCTGGACGCACGGAAGTATGGCTCCACCAAACGTACCGCCGGTACTACCCAAAGATGAATTCACTGGCAAAGCTGTTTCCGGAGCCATCGTGATGGCCGCGGTCGCTAAAGAACCAGAAAAAGCCCCACAGAGACGAAGCGTGTTTTTCGATCTGGCACTAGATGTCGCATCAGGCCAGGAAACGTGGGAGCAGTAGGGGCGTTGTTTCGGAAGAAGCTCCGACGGAAGAGTGATCTGTCTATTCCAGTTGACGATCTGTTCTCCCCACTTGGACAGCTGTGACGACTGTCGGGCGTCGCTGACTACACAATCCGCGTTGACGATTTACGGACACGCAAATTCACTTGCCTTCCCATCTACGGAGAAGCAGAGTGTGTGCTAACGGTACTGTCGAGGGACACACATGCGGCCCTGACTGCACAGCCAATGGAAGAATGCGTCTTCGAATTGTTGATAACCACGGTTAAATGACTTCTCGAACTCCTCCTGCTTTTCACGAGCGTATGCTTCAAGTTGCTCCGTGATTTTGAACCGTTGGTCTATGTAATCCAGGCCCATGCCCACACCGATTCCAACGATAATTGCGGCCGCAAGTGGAGCAACAACAACACCTGACCCAGCCGCAAGCGCACCTGCAGCGGCGCCAGCGAGACCAGACAACGCAATCTTTGTCAGGTCACTGCCGAATCTCACGCCGAGTTCACCAAGCGTTTTGTCTCGGTACTCAAACAAGACCTTCGGGGCGTCAACAAAACAGTAAACGAACACCGTCAGAAACGAACCTTTGGTTACACTGCTGGCTGCGCCAAGCCTCCCGATCGCCATTTCAACAATCTTTGGGTTCGCCTTGAGATATCTGGTGCCACGAAAGACTTCCCGGGCTCGCTGGTCTCCTTTCAGAATGATGTACTGACGACCGTTCGTAGTCTTGGTGACGAACTTTCCAGTCAGTCCGAATTCTTCCAAGAGCGTCTTCAAGGTTGCCACGTCACTGATGATCGCTGGCAGGCTCGACATCTGTCCGATGAGGCCTTGCTTGATGTCGTAATTCTTTACGAGCAGCTCGGTCTCGATCATGACGACACGTTCATCTGCAGCATGCGCAGGCTCGGACATTTCACAACCTCGGGCGATAGAGCGTGACTAGTTACGTCTGGCATCCGGACTGAGTGGCGTATGCCATACCGAACACCCCAACCTGTGTAGTAAATCCACACGCTGTGCTCAATACCTGTGCTGGTATTTTGAACACGTTTCGTCGCTTGGTGGCTTTCTGTTCATTTATGTCTGGCCCGCCAGTATATTCAGCGGGAGAAATTGCCGTAGATCGTGGGCGAGTCATCGCAGTCACCAACAAGACCGGCCACTACAGAGCCGGAGCCGACGCGCTTTACCGTTCGTTGTGTGTTCTGCGAACGATGGGTGTTGGCTTGCACAACGCGGTCGTGAGTGATCGGAGTGGAAAGGACAACAAGTGGCGAAGTGCAATGGTAGCAATCAGGCATCGCTGTGACTTCGAAAGTCCCGGGCTGAAGAACTCAGTCAAATACAATGATCCGGTATTTAGCTAGCGGACCTCTTAGGGGAGCACATCCAGCGCAACTTCCACGCCGCGCGTTTACGTCGAATGGCGATGTGGATCCTCAAATAATGGCGCCCGAGCGAAGTCGGCACCGGCTCTACAGATCTAGGATGATGATCTTGGACTGTCGGAGTTGTCAAAGTGCTTACAGAAACTCGGAGACACAGAACGTTTGAACGATTCGAGCCATCTCGCGTTGCGGGCCGCGAATGCGTCGCGAAGAGAGTGCACCGGGGAATGAACGGCAGATTTTTCCGCAACGCCCCTCCTGGCAACACTCGTGATCTATTGGCAGCCATTGCGGGCCGTAACCGGCAGGTCGTTTCCGCGAAGGCTACCAAGCCACCTGACTATCACGCCTCTCAGATGAAGTTCAGCGTACTTCAGTTGAACGGAAACAAACTTCATGACCTGAAGATCATCGAGCACGTGGACCAAGACTTTTCTGCCTATGCTACCCCTTGGGAGAGGCGATTCAGTCACCTTGTAGGCAACTCAAGGTGGCACCGGAAGACACAGGCAGTTGTGAATCACCAGTACGTCGTAATCGGCTACACGATGACGGTAAGCGGCAGATCGTTATATGCGCCCACTATGGGGCGACAGATCCTGCAACGCTTACTCAAAGAAGGAGTCCCTGTCTATGTAGACAACAAGCCAGCGGACGGTTGGGATGTAGTGGGGTTCACCGAAGAAATATGGACAGTTATTGTCGCAGTCGATGGTGAAGTGCTTGCTGTACTTGACAGTACGGTCGTCGGGGTCGAGCCCTCAGATTGTCAGCTTTATGACTTGGTGGAGATGGGCCAAGTTGTTGCCAAGATTGGCGTAGCTGTCGCTGAAAAGGTGGTGCGCTCACTAGTTCGCCGCGGGACCCGGAAGAAATCAACGCAGGTTCTAACCGGCCGGACGGTAGCGAAAGCCCGTGAGGCGATGGTCCAAGCGACAGCAAGAGCAACAACTGCGTTCGTTGCGAAGAAAGGCTCGGCCCGTAGTGCGGGAATGACTGAAGCGCACTTCAGTGCTATGAAAGCTGCAGCAAAAGAAACAGGATTGATCGGAATTGTTAGAAACACGAACGCGGCATGTATCAAGCTCATCAAGCGCGGGTGTCCAGCAAAGCCCGTAGACATAAAAGCTAATACCGACGCTCTAACCGGGGTCGTTACGGCCAAGAACAAAGGCGAAATCGATGACGCCGTGCGCGCGGGCTATTACGTTGTCGATGGGGATGGTGTTGCCCGCCGCAGGTTCATTGGTGCGGATGGACTCGCCAAGATCGAAGAACTCAAACTCAGCAACCCTTTTTGGAAAGTACAGAAGAACCAGATCATCCAGGGAGGGCAGCGGCCACTGCCACTGACTGGAGACTACGACCTGATGGGCGTGATTGACCCGAAGTCGGTAGGCCAGAACCTAGCTCTAGTCGCCAAGAATGGTCGCGATGTCGTAGATATTTCTGGACCGACCGTTGATCGTTTTCGAAGGGCTATCAATCCGAAACTGGACCAGCAACGAGTTATGCACGGTGCGCAGGATCAGTTCGCGTCATTTCGA
>JBGCDN010000743.1:0-4410 GCA_045105495.1 Planctomycetaceae bacterium | reverse complement strand
TCAGATTCAGGGTTTCTTCGATGTGCCCGTCGATCACCTGTATGCCGCGCCGACGATTGAGGGATGGTTCAAGAAGCTGGACCTCGATCCGGAAAAAATAGTAATCGTCAGCCCGGACGCAGGCAGCATCAAGCGATCGCTGCAGCACGTCGAACACCTGGGTGGTTCGTTGGCGATTGTTGATAAACGACGAGCCAACGCGATGGATACCAATCAGGAAAACCTGATTGGCGGACCCATCGATGGAAAAGTGGCTCTGATTTTCGACGACATGATTAGCACGGCCGGTTCCATCTGCGGTGCCGTAAACGTTGTTCGTGAACACGGTGCGACCGAGGTGTACCTCAGCGCGACGCATGCTGTTTTTTGTGGCCCGGCGATCGAAAGGTTGAAGGCCGCTGACGTGACCGGCATTGTTGTTTCGAACAGCATCCCAATTACGCCCGAGCAGCAGTTGCCGAACCTGCATCAGGTTTCGGTGGCTCCCTTGCTTGGCGAAGCAATCCGTCGGATTCACCGCAATGAATCCGTGAGCTACCTGTTCGACTAACGTGGAACACGTCGATCACATCATTGTCGGGCATGGACTTGCCGGTGCGACGTTGGCCGTTGAATTGAAACGCCGAGGACTGCGCGTCGTTGTGCTTGATCGGGGCGAGGCGAACACGTCTTCGAAAGTGGCTGCCGGCTTGATGACGTCAGTGACCGGAAAACGTTTTGCTCTTACACCGAATTGGGATGAGCTTTGGCCCGACGCGGTTCGGTTCTACCAGCAGCTTGAAGAGGGGATCGGTCGCAAGCGGCTGCATGTTGGTCCGTCGGTTCGACTGTTCAAAGACGGGGCGGAACGCGAGTGGTACGAGAAACGTTTGGACATGCTTGCCTTGCATGTCGAAGACGTTCTTCCAGCAATCGATGAGTCTGTCCTGCATGCCAGTTGTGGTGGAATTCAGTTGAATCAGACTGGTCGGCTGGATGTTGCTGGGTTGCTAAACGATCTGCGACAGTCGCTCGGTTCAAGCTTCCGAACGGAACAGATGACGCACAACGAGGTTGCGACGGACGGAGAAGCCGTTCAGGTTCCTCGCCTCAATTTGAAAGCAGATCGCATCACGTTTTGCGAAGGCTTTTCTGCTCGACCGAACCCATGGTTTCCCGAACTTCGGTTCGAGGCTGCCAAGGGTGAAATGTTGACGATCCGGTGCCACGCCTTGCATGAACAACGAACGATCCACGCCAATGGCCTGTGGCTCGCACCGTTTACGGAAGGTCGCTTTCGGGTCGGGGCAACGTATGATTGGGATACGTTGGATAATCAGCCAACGCCGGGAGCTCGTGAATCATTGTTGGAACGGCTTCGTGTTTTTCTAAATGCGGAAGTCGAAGTGGTTGATCATCGAGCGGCCGTACGACCGGTGGTGTTTGGTCGCCAGCCTATCGCCGGGTTCAGCAAGCGATCATCGCTTGTTGGAATGATCAACGGGCTGGGTTCGAAAGGTTCCCTGCTAGCTCCCACGATCGCGCGGTTGTACGCCGATGCTGTGACAGGGGATGCTGACATTCCAGCCGCCTACTGTCTCCATTCCAGATGAAATCAAATCCCAACGAACGCACCGGATAAGCTCAATGAAGCGGCTGACTGAACAGGTCCACGACATCCTGGCTGAGCACCTGCAGTCAGGTGATGTCGTTGTTGACGGCACGCTCGGAACCGGGCGTGACGCTGTATTCCTTGCCAATGCTGTAGGAGAATCAGGTAAGGTCTACGCCTTCGATGTTCAGGACGATGCGATGTTCTTCGCAGGCCAGAGGATTGAATCGGCGAAGCTGCGGAACATTGTCTGCATCCAAGACTGCCATTCGCGTATGTTGGCTCACCTGCCGGATACAGATCATGGTCGCGTTGCAGCTGTTGTGTTTAACCTCGGATACCTGCCCGGTGGAGATCCGGATGTGATGACACAGTCTGGCACCAGCACCGCTGCGATTCGAACCAGCTACGAATTGCTAAGAGTTGGCGGAGTTCTTTCGGTCTTGGCGTACGTTGGTCACCCCGGCGGAAGTGAAGAAGCCGAGCTAGTGAATGCTGCCATGTCGGAGCTGCCCGGTGTGTCGTGGATTCGTCAGGATCCGGCGACAACGGGTTCCAACAGCCCGAGAGTACTGGGTCTGCAGAAACAGTCGCTGTGAGGCTTCGTTGCTCGACGGATTGGTCTCTTCAAACTCGCCTCTTCAACAACGCTTGATCAAACGGCCACCCGAGGGCTTACGCCCTGCGGCTCACACCGGAGCCTGGATCGGTGATCGGAGAGCCACTTATTGCGTGTAACGCCGGTGGTATGCCTGGCTGGATTCCCACAGAACGAGTTGCGGTTTGGTAAGCAGGTCCGCCAGTGTTTCGGCTTTGATCTGCGGGCGATGCGTCCGGACGATATCCTCCGCAAAGACGGTTGTTTGGTTGACGCTAATGTGCTCCATCAAGCGTTTTCGGATGGCTGGCAGTTGCTGTTCAGTGAGGTGCAGTTCGCACTTCAGCCCGAGTACGAGCATTTCGACGATCGTTTTCTGAAGTCGTTTACTTCGTTCGGAAGAGTACTGCTTCAGCTGATCCTTTGTCAGAACTTTGCTTTTGGTTTCCTTCCAAATTTCTTCCTCCTCAACGCCACGCGGTGATGGCCTGAGTGTGCTGGTCGAGCTACCTCGCGGGTATCGCACGGTTAGGTAAACGAAGCTCGCATTTCTTCGCGACACTGTTACAGCGAGTTTTGTTTTCTCGGTAGAACCGTCCACTTCGTCGTCGGTGGCTTCGCTGCGGTCAGCTTTCGGCAAGCTGATTTCTTTCCCGTTAAGAAGCAGTGAAGTCTGATCGATTTCTGGTTCGACTAGCCTGCGAGTCATGATTCGATCGAGTGATGTCTTTAGGGCCTCGCCATCTTTCACCCACCGACTAGCGGCTCCACTTGCTGCGATCTCAAGACGCCGGACTGCCTTTTGGTCTAGCTGAAACATCGCTGCCAACTCGGCAACTTCCACACGAAGGGTGGCGGAAGCAACACGCTGAATCTCAGCTGACACTTCGCGTCGAAGTAGCTCCAACAATGCCTTCCGTTGGAGATCTTCTGGATCACTATCGTCTTTCTTCTCCTCCTCCTCCTCCTCCTCCTCCTCCTGAGCGTGAACCAGTTCTACTGTCGCCCACGGCTGCGCGATGCACGGAATAGCGAACCACGAAATCGGGAGAAGAAGACAAAGCCATCGACTGAGGATTCGTGCGGTCATTTCCGTTTCCTTGCAGAGTGAGAACAGGATCTACCGGTTCGCCAGTCGCCTATCGTCCGAATCACAGCTACTGACGACAAGTGAGATCATGGACGGAACACAAAAAAGCCAGCCGGCGAAAAGCTCGCTGGCTGGCTCTTGTTCGAGGTTCCCCTTCCGCTCAGAAAGTCACCTCTGCATGTTTAATTCTCACGACCGTGGTTAGTTCGTCACTCAGTCAGCTTTCTAAGAACGTTCTCGCGGCGAAGCACCTAATGATAACGCCATCCCAACGTCGTGGCCGCACCCGGTGAAGCGGAACGCTTCCTAGAAGCGGAAGGTTGCTCCGAAACTCAGGCCTTCGATTGCGAGTGATTCGGGGTTCGAGTTGGCTGTGATGTCTGGCACGGCTTCGCCTGTGTCCAACACATTGCTACCGAAGGTCGTTTGATTGAACGATCGAGCTGCTCGGTAACTCCAGAAGAAATCGTATCCGCCGAACAGCGTGAACGATTCGGTAAGGTGCAGTTCTGCGAGGAACGTCACTTGGGTGATTGTGGTGAAGTCGATTTCATCTTCGACAAACCGGGTTAGCGTACTTGCCGTTGGATCGGCTCCCGGTGCAGCGAAGCCAGAACCAAAGGTCGAGTAGCGAGTTGTGTAATCGTTCAACGCGAAGCTAACTCGTGGAGTCATGCTTAGTGTTAGGTACTTGCTAACGAACTGGGTTCGGAAAACAACGGTTGGCCCGTAAGAGTTATTCGTTGTTGATGATCGCAGATTGAATTCCAGGCGTGGATCGAGGCCGCCTCCATTGTCGAACTCGCCAAACTGATTAAATCGTTCGTCGTAGTTGAAGTAGCGGAAACCACCGAGCCATTGCCATGTCAACGGGTTCACTGAAGACTGAGGTTCGCTAAGAACGTTCAGTTCCGCACCCCAGAACTGGCTACGAAACGCCGCCCGGTAGCTGCGATCGAATCCGATGAACCGCAGGTCGGCTATTGATCCTGGCTGACCATCAGTCAGAAGTGGGATGATGACGTTTGGATTGTCGACGGTTCCGACACCTGTATCGATCGTCAGATCATCTGGATCAAATCGTCCGGCCTGCAGATCTGGTAGGTTGATGAAGCCCTGAGCTTCGTCGCT
>JBGCDN010000742.1:0-4930 GCA_045105495.1 Planctomycetaceae bacterium | reverse complement strand
ATTCTGACGATCGTTCCTGAACGCGAACAGGAGCTGACATCAACGGCGGACTACATGGAAGGTCTGCTTGAGATTTCATCGGTGACCTCCAGCAAGGATCGCATCAATTCAATCGACACCGGGTTCTGGTCGTCGTGGGATGCAGTCGGAGATCGGCTCCATGTCGAGTTCCGCCAATACCTTGCTCTGCGATATCTCAAGAAAGAAATCAAGAACATCGTGTTCGGGTACGGTCCACTGGAAGACCTGCTGCGTTTGCCAAGCGTCTCGGAAATCATGGTCGTGGATCGCGAACACGTTTATATCGAACGCAATGGCGTGTTGGAGAACTCTGGCAAACGGTTCATCTCTGACGAAGTCATCGAAACAATCATTCAACGCATCGTTGCGAAAGTCAGTCGTCGTATCGACAAGTCTCAACCGCTTGTGGACGCTCGATTGAGCGATGGCAGCCGAGTAAACGCAGTTATCGCCCCGCTGGCTGTGAGTGGCCCGACGCTGACCATTCGAAAGTTTCCCTATCGTAAGATGTTGATCGACGATCTTGTGTCGAAGGGGGCTTTGACTAGAACGGTGGCCGAATTCTTACGAGCTATTGTGCTGAGTCGACGGAATATTCTGATCTCAGGCGGAACAGGAACTGGGAAGACAACACTGCTGAATTGCTTAAGCGATTTCATTCCAGATCAGGAACGGATTGTGACTGTCGAGGATACGGCAGAGCTGCAATTGGCAAAAGAACATGTTGTCCGAATGGAAACCAAAGAAGCCAACGTCGAAGGCACGGGTGAATACACCATTCGAGATCTGGTTCGCAACGCTCTGCGAATGCGGCCAGACAGAATCGTCGTTGGAGAGTGTCGAGGCCCTGAAGCTCTGGACATGCTGCAGGCGATGAACACGGGCCACGACGGTTCCCTAACAACAATCCATGCCAACACAGCGGCAGATGTGCTGTTGCGGCTTGAGGTATTGGTCCAGATGGCGGCAGATCTACCGATCTCGTCTATCCACCAGCAAATCGGTTCAGCCATTGATGTCGTCGTGCAGCTAAAACGTCTTCGCGATGGACGACGCGTGGTGAGTCAGATTTCAGAATGCACCGGAGTGAACCCGCGGACTGGAAAGATTGAGTTGCGAGACCTTTATCTCATGGACATGCACGCCGACGAGGTCTTACAGCCAACCGGTAGCCTGCCGACATTCGTTGGCGAGCTAATTGAAGCGGGCACATTGAACCTTGGTTATTTCTATCACCAACAAGCGTCGTAGTTACAGAGATTGATAGCGGAAGTCGTCAAGGCTTTCGGCAAACGACTTCCTTCGACGGCAAACAAGACCAACACCACCGGACGAATCTATGACGCATTTGGTAACGAAAGAGCCGCCAGAATGATTCCGCTCATCACAACGGGAATGCTACTTGTCGCAGGCTTCATGGCCGCGCGGTCAATTGCTGGTGCGTGGGACACGATCTCGCGGGCGTACGTTGCAGACCTGCGACCCATGCTGGAATCGCTGGCGTTGGATCAGAAGCACATCGACTTCCTGCTCAGGTGTTGGGGAGTCAGTCTCGTGGGCAGCTTTGTGGTTCTCGGATTTCTGCTTGGGATGTTCCCCATCGCGATTGCCGCTGCTTTGCTGCTGCTGTTTGCACCTCGGTGGATTCTGAAGCTCATGATTTCTCGACGGCAAACGCTGCTTCGAGACCAACTTGTTGATGGAACCACATCGCTGGCAAACGCTTGTCGAGCGGGCCTCTCACTGGCACAGGGACTGGAAACTGTCAGCAGCGAAGTACCCGAACCGTTGTCAACAGAGCTGCGGCGTATTGTCAGCGAGTACCAGCACGGTCGATCATTGGCGGAATCAATCAACACAACCAAGGAACGCTTGCAGCTAGACAGCTTCACTCTGTTTGCGTCAGCCGTCTGCGTGAGCCTTCAGCGTGGAGGCCGGATTACGGAGTCGCTCGAACGCATTGGTCGGACACTCCAGGAGAACCAGCGTGTTGAGCGGAAGTTGGAGGCAGAGACGGCAAGTGGTCGCAAGGTGGTCCTGCTACTAGCGATCTTCCCTTTCGTCTTTCTTGGCGGTTTCTATGTCATGCATCCGGAAGGAACCTCCCTGGTGTTCCAGTCGCTAATTGGACAGTTCGTTCTTCTTATCGTCATCGGGCTTGTGGTTGCCAGCGTTTGGTGGAGCAACCGAATTCTTTCCATCGAACTCTAAAGCCGAAGAAATCATGCAAGAGCTTCAAATCATTGCGCTACCGTTAGCATGCCTTTTTGCTGGCTGTTGCGTCGGACTTGCTGTGCTCACTGTCAGTCGGATTGTCACACGAAAGCGGGGCGCTTTCGAAACGTTCGAAGAATCTCGACGGAAGGAACTGCGCGAGGCCAGCAGCGTCTATCGCAGCTTCGAACCGCTGGTCGATGAGCTATGCATCTTCTTTCCGGACACTTACACGACCGATCAATTAGCCCACCATCTGAAGCTCAGTGCTGAACAGCCGCCGTGGAAGCCGGGGGAATTTCTTGCCGGTCGGACAATCGAAGGTGCTGGAATTGCAGCTACCATCCTTTTGTTCGTTTCACTACTGGGCATGCCGGCACTGGGGATCTTCATGGGACTTGCAACCGGTCTCATCTACCCAACACTTGCGAGGTCTTCGGTGATTGGGAACGCGACGAAGCGGCTACGAAAGTTGAAGCTGCGGCTTCCCTTCGCCATCGACCAAATCTCTCTCATGATGGAGGCCGGCGCCGGGTTTGAGGACAGTCTTCGAACGGTGGTTGAAGATAACCGCCGGCATCCGTTGAGCATCGAGTTTGCCGAGGTACTTCGACAGATGACACTCGGCCGCCCACGCAGCCAAGCGCTGGCTGGCTTTCGCGATCGGATGTCCGACGACGACATTTCGGAAATCGTGTTCGCAATAGTCAAAGGCGAAGAATTGGGAACACCACTCAGTAGCATTCTTCGCGAACAGGCGAATCAGATGCGGCTTAAGCGATCGCAATGGGGAGAGAAGGCCGCGTCTGAAGCCGAAGTCCAGATGGTGTTTCCCGGAATGATCACCATGGTCGCCTGCCTATTGGTCATTGTCGCTCCAATCTTGTTGCCAGTCGTTGTGGAACTCCTTGGAGCCTAAGCGGTCAGAAAAGTTGGACGATCATGTCCCACAAAGCTCTCAGTTTGGAACAGTACTATGTCAGCACGCATCACAATTCAGTCCGGCATCGCAGCGGGAACGTCCCACCGGATTGAACGCAAAGTCGCGCGAGTCGGTAGCGATCCGCAATCGGATATCTGCTTGCCGACTGCGAATGTTCCGGCCCATGCACTGACGCTGGAGTTCCGCGAGGAAGAATGTCGTGTCTACAACCGCTGTCGAGACAGCGTGTATATCGGCGCGAGAGTTGTCGGTCCGGATGAAGCTGGTAGTTGGCCGGAAACAGACATCCTGCAGCTTGGTGAAGACATTGAATTGCTGCTGGACTTTGAAGACGAGGGCTCTGCCGCCTACCACCCCATGCACGATGTCGACTTCGATGAGCCAGACTCGTCAACCAACGAAGCTCTGCCAGCGACTGCGGATCGCTCGAACGCTTCTTCCTCAAGTGGGGCAAAGACGGTCGTTCAACTGGGTGTGACGGTCCTTTGTTTAGTCGGATGCGCTCTGCTGCTGGTTCGAGACGCCAATCGAAAAGCCCCGAAAACCGCCGCGCCCAACTTTGCCGCTATCGTTACGTCCGGGCTTGAGAACCCGAAGATCTCGAACGAACTCATCCATCGCGTTCAGCATGCCGAGCAGCAACGCATTCGAGGGCAGGAAGAAACCGCTCGATCAGAATTTGTTTCGATTCGAAATGACCTGATGAGCGGACAGCCAAACGATGCGAATTCCAGCGCTGCCGATCTTGATCAGTTAACTGATTTCGTCCAGGCACGGCTTTCAGATCTCGAGTAACGAGAAGCATCACTTCAGACGAATCAGGACCTCATTGCGGCGAAACGGACCGGGCATCCAAGGTGCGTCGTAGCCAGCGAATTCAACTTCGTCGTCGGCTTCAAATGACTGGCTTACGATCCATTCGCGCAGTCGTTGTTCCATTTCGTTCCGATCAGTGCGTTCCATACACCCGTTGAACCGCAGGACGGCGAAGCGACCACCAAGGCGTTCTTTAATACTGACACGCGGGCCAGTTGGTTCAGGCGTACCCGACTTCACGACATCTGCTGGAACCACGAACCCCATCTGTCCGCTTTCCTCTTCCGTCCCTTCGGACATGAAGACCGGGGTTGTCATTGCGACCTTCTGCTCGGTCGCATTTGCACCGCTGATGTAGCGAAACAATCGCATGAAACTGCCATCGTTGCCCTGACTCGCGAAGCCCATGTCAGTTGTTGCCAGCTTGAGTTCGGGGTACTCGCGAACTTCGAAGTCTCCATCATTTTGCACGACAGTGTACGACGCCGATTCGTAAGCATCCCGTGAGGTCAACGACCACGCCATGTACAACCCCCCTCCGATGACGACACTCAGAACGACCCATGTCATGAACTTGCGTCTTTTCATTCTATCCTCCGCAGTTGACTGCAAGGTTGTAGACGTCACGTCACCCGCATCCAGCGTTCCATTGGCGGTCTTGCGAAACTTAAATAGGCTATCGGTGTTACATTGCTTTGATCCAGCTTCATGGCGAGTGCTGGAATCTGCCTAAACGTTCATTCTTCATACAAGAACCAGCAAATGATGAGAACCTACCTGCTGCTTGCGGCATTCCTGCTTGTCCTTCCATTTCAAACCTCAGAGGCTGAAGATTGGGGCCACTGGCGTGGAGTCAACGGTAACGGTGTCGCGAGTGAATCCACTCCACCGACAGAATTTAGCAGCACGAAAAACGTAAAGTGGAAGGTAAAAGTT
>JBGCDN010000741.1:0-6552 GCA_045105495.1 Planctomycetaceae bacterium | reverse complement strand
GACCTTCGTAAATCGATCGTCTGCATGACGGGCTTTGAAATGTTGATCAACCTCGTCTGAGGTTCGAGTTTCCCTACCCAAAGTTGTTACCGACGTTATTGGAAACATCAGTGATGTCGCTTCTGCAGCGGGGCCAACATCCCCAAGCAGCAGGATATTTTCGGCTGATTCGTGCAGCAGTAATGGCAGAACAACCGGCATGATGGCGGAAGCCGACTGCGGGCATGTTGAGACATCAGTGCTGGTCACAGAAACCGGGATGCCATTCTGTCGAACTTGAATTCTGGTCCCTGCATAACGCCAGGCGGAGGAGACTCCGTCCGCTGACTCATACGTTGAGAGTCGTCGGCCATCGTTCGTCGCCAGTAACAGGTGCGACTCAGTTCCATTGGCGTATTCTCGAAAGACTGCGGAAGAAAATAGCAGCTGCGATGAGAGTTCTGTGTCGAATCGGTTCACACCAAATGGCGTTGCAATCGCAGCAACAACGGCCAGAACAACCGCTGTCCAACCCGCCGTAGACTTGGGTACCCAGTGAACGCTGGATGCTCGAACGCTAGCCACGGTAAGGACACCAACAACGGCGATTAGCATCATGGCAAGAACAGAAGAACCAACAACCGGGCAGATAAACCACGCTGCAACTAAGCCACAGACCGCCGTCATTCCGGGTGAAGGGAAGCCACCGTTGGCAGACTTTAGCCTGCTGAGAGAACAGCCAACGACCAGTCCGGCCGGAAGCATGATCAGTGCTGTGAGCAACCCACGCAAAGCGAACACTGCTGGTGCGATCGACACTTTTGCGTTCACAGCCAACTGCGTCTGAACGATTTGAGGGAACAGCAGAAAAGCCGATGACAGACTGATTGCCAGCAGGGCGTAACAAACTGGGAGTGCCGAGGCATTTCGCTGACTACGGCGATAACCAATAACGGTTCCAGCCAGCACTGCGGCCATTCCCCAGGCCATCGCCTGGAGTGACGCTGGCATCGTCTGATTGAGTACCCGCGCGAGGATAGCGATGGATGCTCCGGCTGTCAGGATTCCAAAATAGGACAGAAGCGTTGCATAAGCACTCGAAGCATTCTTGTTTGCTTGTGTAATTTCGAATTCAGAGTCGCGTCCGAGAATAGCTCGGGCAATTTCGAATACTGCCGCAACTGCAGCGGTCAGTAGTGCAAGCGATTGAGCTCCCAATGTGGCGATTGGAAGTAGCGGTGCGAATGCGATTCCTAGGGCGATGCCGAAAAGAGAGCGAACGCTGAATCGATTCGATTGAGCAATGGAAAGTCCAACCAGAAAACCGGGCATCGCCAGCGTGACGAGTCCAACAAGAAGACCAGTCACAACGCTTCCCATTGTGGAAGCCGCCGCTGTTCGGAGCAGCGCCCCACTTAGCGAGAAAGCAGCATCCGCGAGCGCAGGAGCCAGAAAGATCCACGCTACAAGCGAGACTTTGAACAACGTTCTAATGTGCGATGAGACTGGTGCGGATCGCCAGGCGACATCCAGTCCAACTGCAGCTGCCAGTAGCAAACCGGCAACCGCCCAGACCGAAAACCCAACGGTTCCGATTGCCAGCGAGACACCGAAAATCAGCCCAACACCAGCAGCCACGGCTTGCAGGATTGATGTGAATTGAGCCGAGGTTAGCCACTTCGAAGCGGCATCTAAGTACTGTTTCCAGCGCATGACTTCCCTGTCGTGCGAAACACGTGATCGCGCAGATTTTGCCGTTGGGTTCTAACCCAAGCCGTCAAAACGCATCAACCCCAGTGAAAACAGGCAAGATTGGGGCCTATTTCATGGCCGATGCGAGTCGATCGGCGTTTTGGGCCATTACAGAAAGGTAGTCGCCAGAGTCTGATGGCTGGTCGCCTATTAGGAATACGACCGAGCGAATTCCAGCAGCATCCATCAAAGCGGCTTGTTCAGCGGTCGGGGGTGAGTCCCATAGGCAGACCGTGGGTTGCTGGCTGGACTTGTCCGCAAAGCTCGCGACGGCTTCCTGCAGATTGGATTCGGACGTTCCCCAATCAAGATTCTGTACCTTCCAGCCATATCGGCGTCCGAGGTAATTGTAACGCTGTTGAGCACAGAGCACGGTGGCGTCTTCCATTTGTTCGGAGAGAGTTTTGAACCGGTCGTCCAAGGCGTTCAAGTTCTCATGCAACGATTGCAGGTTCTTCTCGACCTGTGCGGCGTCATCCGGGAAGGCTCTGGCTGCGGCTTCGGCAATGCGTTCCGCCTGATGCTTTGCGATGATCGGATCGAGCCAAGTGTGACCGTCGACACCTTCCAGCGATTGACTTCCAACTGGACCATGTTGGTGCGTGACGACATTTTCGTAGCGAATAAGCGGTTGCGGGAACCCCGCTGTCGTATCAACCACCCGAGACGACGGCAGCGTCACCTTTGTAAGCCACGATTCATGACCAGCCCCATTCACCACAATCAACCTCGCGGATTGAAGCTTTTGGATGGCGTCGGCTGTCGGTTGCCAAGAACCGACTTGCTGATCGTCGGGGAGAACACATTCGACTGGAACCACATCTTTCAGTAGCGACTCACTCATCCACGTCATGGGATAAAACGAAGCCACGACGACATCGTTCGTGCTGGTGAAGGGCGACGTTGGTTCCGGTTCGGAATCCTGGCAGCCAATAAGGCTTGCCGAAACAAGAGCTATGCAGAACAAACGCATTACTGCTTGTCTCCGGATGCCTGCTTCTTCGATTTACGCGTTCGCTGCTCAAACCATGGCAACTTCGGAACAGCTTCAGGGTTCTGCTTCGCCCAGTCGGGTTTCGGGAACCGCCGTAGGTGTGAATACCGTGGGTATGTTTCGAACACGTCGCCCTCGCCCCGCGAACGAGGGTCGTTGGTTGCGATCATCTCTTTCGAAAGCATGGCTGCAAGCTTCACCTTTTGCGATTTGAGTTCCGATAAATCAGCCAGATTGTTTAGGCAACCGGGGTCGGCTTGAATGTCATACAATTCTTCATCCGGTCGGCGATCAACTGCCAAAGCCAAGCACCGCGCGAAGTCTGGCTCGGTTCGGTTCGCAATCATCAGGCTCAATGTTGGGCAGGCATCGATATCGTGGTAGCCACCGTGCATCGCCGCTGGCGTTCCGTCGGCCTTCAGCTTCCGCGGAGTGCCAGCAGGCCAGCGGTCTGAACGCAGATTTCGAATGTAGAGAAAGTCCCGAGTTCGGACCGCTCGCTGTGGATAACCAAGCGTCTTGTATCTCGAAGAGGAATGTCGTTCACGCGCGGCGAAGACGGCGAGTCTGGAGGGATCGAGAATTCCGGACTCCTTTGACTTAAGAATGGGCAACAGACTTCTGCCTCGCATGGATATAGAAGGCTCGAGGCCGGCTGCTTCCAGAAGCGTTGGGGCAATGTCGATTAGACTGACCATGTCGTTAGATCTGCGATTCGCTGGCACGCGATCAGGCCATGCGATCGCCAGCGGCATGTGGATACCGTCTTCGTAAACATTCGCTTTGGCTCGCGGAAAAGCCATGCCGTTATCACTTGTCACAACGACGATCGTGTTCTCTAGCTCTCCACGCTTCTGAAGTTCGTCCAACATGCGCACAAGGTGCGAGTCGAACCATTCCACCTCCCGCGCGTAGGCACGTAGGTCGGCTCGAACTTGTGGCACGTCCGGCAGGTAACCTGGGACTTCGATGTCTTTGATTTGATCGTCCGTTGGGTTTGGAATCGGCTCAAAGTTGCGATGTGGTTCCGTTGCTCCGAACCAGAAACAAAATGGTTTATCTTCCGGACAGTCGTCGAGAAAGACGGAGAGGTTGCTGGCGTAATCGTTTCGGCTAATTCCCTTGACGGGCGGCGCATTTTTCTTGCTGCCCCAAGGCTTACCGGCAGGCGGTTCGGTTCGTCCCGAGATCCGATAGTTGCCGGGTCCCCATCCTTTGCCAGTTGAACCGACGAAGTAACCGGCGGACTGCAGTAGCTCGGTGAAGATGGGCAGATCCGAAGGGAATGAGCTGGCATGCGTTCCCGCTTCCCGATTCTGCCACGCATGTCGTCCCGTCAAAATGCTCGCGCGAGTCGGGCTGCAACCGGGTGTTGGAGCAAACGCGTGAGTAAATAGAACACCCGACTTTGCAACCCGGTCGAAGCCCGGCGTGCTGACCCATTTGCAGCCGTAAGCCGAAGCATGCGGGAACGACTGGTCGTCACTGATCGCGAACAGAATGTTGGGGCGATCGGCAGCTCCACATGTCGCGGAGACGAGAACCAGCAGCAACAAAACGTTTCGCATTTGTTCGCCTTATGGCCTGACTGCCTGTTGAATAACTATTGCGGCACGACTGTACGAGTCGTGTTTTTCGCGAGGATTATTCACGACTCAGGGAGTCGTGCTACTTTTTTTCAACGCCATGATAACGAGAATCACATCGTCGGATGGTGGGAGTCGCAGGCTGCGTACATCTTGTCTGGCGGGCGTTATCGCTTCATCAAGCTTTCGTCGAGACTCAACAGAGTATTGGCGACAACGGTGATGGCTGCGAGTTGCACCGTGTCGATGTCTTTTCCGACGGGGGCATCACCTGATTTCAGGTAAGACTTTGCACTCTTGGGGTTCGCTGTGAACGCCTCCAGTTGTGCCTGGTGAAGCTGAAGTAACAACCTGGTTTCACGTTCCGCAGGAGCACGGCCGGTTAGGAGACGGAAGAGTTCCATCACCATCTTTGGCCCGTCATTGGAATGCGTTCGAAGACTCTTCTCTCCGATCGCTCGAGCTGCTTCGACGAACTGTGGTCCGTTGAGAACAACAAACGCTTGAAGCGGCGATGAAGTGCGTTCTCGTTTCACTCGGCAAACGTCACGCTTGGCGGCGTCCAAAGTCATCATCATGGGAGCCGGGCCGGTTCGCTTCCAGTAGGTGTAGAGACTGCGGCGGTACAGCCCATCACCTTTGTCTCGCTTGGCGGGTTTGAACGACGCTTCTACCTCGTATGGCTTTGCCGGTGGGCCACCGACTTTGTCAACCAACAAACTACTGACCGCCAGTGCATTGTCGCGAAGCATTTCAGCGGGAAGCCGATAGCTGGGGAACCGTGCCAGCAGTCGATTCTCTGGATCGCGCGATAACAGTTCGTCTGTTGCGGTTGAGTCCTGTTGGTAGGTTGACGACATCACGATCTGCTTGAGGAAGCGTTTGATATCCCAATTGTGATCCATCAAATCGCTAGCCAACCAATCCAGCAAATCCGGATGTGTCGGCAGTGAACCCTGGCTGCCAAAATCTTCCGGCGTCCGAACCAGGCCTTCACCAAACAGCAACTGCCAATACCGATTCACAATCACGCGCGATGTCAGTGGGTGTTTCGGTGAGAACAGCCATTTCGCGAGCCCAAGCCGATTGCGTGGAGCGTTCTTGTCCAGCGACGGGAAGACCGCAGGAATGTCCATCGACACTTTCTCTGCCGGAGCATCGTAGGCTCCGCGAGCAAGGACGAAGGTGTCACGCGGTTCAGGCAGTTCGTTCATGACCATAATTTCGGTGGTCTGATCCTGAAGCTTGTTGTACTGCTCTCGAAGCGTTCTCAACTGTTTGCGGGCGGCCGTCACTTTGGTGTCGATGACACTCGCGTAGTATTCGCGAAGCTCGGCTTCCGTCGCTGCATCACCCGACGCAAGCTGGCGAACTTCGCCGATAGTGAGTTCTCGATTGAATACTCGAAACTCGTCGACCAGCCCGTTCTTGAATCCGTTGTCGCGGAACCGCTGACCAATCGCGATGTTGTCGCCGCCACCACCGGTGATGTTCTTGTACAAATTGTCGCGAACGACTTCTGTTTCGATACGCTTGCCGTCGACAAGGATTTGCAACCCGCTCGCATGACTTGAACCATCGTAGGTCACAGCAACATGCTGCCACTGATTGAGCGGCAGACACTTTTTCGCTCGAACGCGAATGGCGTTGCCCGGCCAAAAGTGAATTAGCGATGCACTTAGCTTGCCGTCTTCGAGCAGCAGTTGGTAACCGCGACTTCCGGCATCTGTCCAGGCCCGTGATCGGTGGAAGATCACAGCGCGTTCTTTGAGATCGGGCGTGTTCATCCAAAGTGCGACACTGAATGGTTGTGAACGCTTGAAGTTGCCGACCTTGGTATTCACCGCATCGTCGCCGGTCAGCTTCAGTGCTTGCCCGTTCTTACCCGGAACGGTCTTGTTCGCCCCCGAAGGTTTATCGCAATTGAGGTAGGCGACTTCACCTTGAACTTCGATTCGAGAGTTGGATTTCTTCCACTCCGTGAACCCACTCTTGGCGTTCTCTTTTGCTTCCTGCAGCTCGACGTCGGCGGCGGCAATCTTCAACCGCAGTGCGTCCATTGAGTTCTTTGCGTCACTCTTCGGAAGCAAGAGTGTCGGAGTTGGAACCGATGGCGTGAAGAACGAATACAATCCAGCTTCATCGATGTTGTTGAAGAACGCGAACAGCTGGAAGTACTCTTTTTGGGCCAGCGGGTCGTACTTGTGATCGTGACACCGCGCACACTCCATGGTGAGACCA
>JBGCDN010000740.1:0-3797 GCA_045105495.1 Planctomycetaceae bacterium | reverse complement strand
TCATGAGCCAAAACGGCGATGAGTTGTTCTTGCGACAGGCCAGTGATGGCGGTGGCTGGCACCAGGACGATTGGTCTGAGCCAGCCCACGGTGGCGGGTACGGCGATGAGGGTTGATTCAAACACGCGGACGATTCGTCGCAACCCCATGCGTTCACAGAGGGAATCGAAAGTGTGTTGGATTGCTTTGTCGACTGGTTCCAGCCCGAAACGTGTGATTCGAATGACCTGGAACCACGAAAACAGAAGTCGCAGAGACAGCAGGGCGGCTCCGACGAACCACGCGGCTGTGACCCATGGAGCCAAGTGGTCGATGCGTTCAGAGAGTGACGGCTGTGGACTGGGTTCTAACGGAGTCGCAGTGGTGGTCGGTGATTCTGAGACAACGCTGGTTTCTGCAGCGACAACTTCAAACGGTGGAGGTTCAGTCGTTGGTTCGAAGTGTGGTGTTTCGGGTGTGGGGAGAACCGATGCGGCTTCGAAATTCACCGACGTTGCAGTTGGAGTCTGGGCGAAAAGAATTGCGGCAGTGACGAGCGGGCAAACGGCCATCACTCCGAACCCAAGTACGCTGGCCACGTATCGTGCGGAAGCGGATCGATTCTTCATCGTGATTAACACGATGGCCGTGAGGACACCAATTAGCGTGCCTTGCCAGAGGAAATGGATCAACGTCCAGCCGAGTACATCGGTTAGAGGATGGTTCAGTGATTCGATCGGCAGCATTGCGGGGGCCTCACTGTGAGTCAGTTTGCTTCTTGCTTTGGATAGAACTCGTTATGAGTTTCAGGGTGGGCACGATACCCACGTGCCGAAAGTCTTGACGACTTCCGCTACGGGGCGTGTGGTTACTTTCCTTCCAGTTCATCCAGCAGTTCGCGGATTTCCGCGAGTTCCTCCGTTGTGACCTTCTTTGACCTGAGGGCCTGCATCACAAGCTTGTTGGTCGCACCACCAAACGCGCGGGTTGCTAGATCCTTTACGAGGCTGCGTTGCGTTTGTTCTGCTTTTTGCTTCGCCTTGTACACGTGCGACCGATTCGATTCGTCTCGGGTGACCAGGCCTTTTTCGAACATGATCTGCATGAGCTTCAACACGGTGGTGTATCCGCTGTCGTTCTCCGGCAGAGATTCAAACACTTCGCGGACGGTGCTTGGTCCGCGTTCCCAGAGAACTCTGAGTAGCTTGAGTTCAGTGTCTGTTGGCCGTTGGGCAGCCATGGTTAGTACCTCGATGTTTTCTACGAAGTGCTTCGTACTATCGGCAATGTACGAAATGTGTCGTAGTTGTCAACGAAAGGTTTCGTAGATTGCTGTCGAATGTTGTGCCAGCGCAAGTTCCCTGTCCCGTGAGTCGATCTTGTTTTACTCAAGAATGAAGTTGCGGACAGAGGGTTAGCAGCTTGTTGAAAAAAGTAGCACGACTCTCCGAGTCGTTTTTTGCGAGGCTTTTCCGCGCCTCGGAGAGGCGTGCTACTTTTTTTCGACGCCCTGTTAGGGTGAGGGGGTACGTATTTGCTTCGCGTTCTCTTTGAATCCAATGCTGGCACTCACTTGCTTCCCGCTCACGTAGATACTTGGTGCAGAATTAGTATCCTGTTGTTGTCGCCGCCGAACAGCGTCGATGGAATGCAATTGCCGACTGGCGCGTCTCGGTCGGTTCATCCGGGAGTTGCCATGAATCGTTTCTGTTTGTTGTTGCTGGTTCTCGTCTCAACCGTGTCAGCTGAAGATCGTATTACCGGTCGGAAGTTTGCGACGCGGTCTGAAGTCATTTCGCGGAACGTGATGGCGGCGACCAGTCAGCCGTTGGCCACACAGGTGGCGCTGGATGTGATGCGTCGAGGTGGGAACGCGATTGATGCGGCGATTGCGGCCAACGCGACGCTCGGGTTAATGGAACCGACGGGCAACGGCATCGGCGGCGACCTGTTCGCGATCGTTTGGGATGCGAAGTCGCAAAAGCTGTACGGGTTGAACGCGAGCGGGCGATCTCCGAAAAGCCTCACGCTTGAGATTTTGAAGGAGAAGAAGCTGACGAAAATTCCGTCGCTCGGTCCGCTGCCAGTTTCGGTTCCGGGTTGTGTCGATGGTTGGTTCGAACTGCATGGCCGGTTCGGAAAGATGCCGATGAAGGAGGTTCTTCAACCGGCAATCGACTATGCGAACGAGGGCTTTCCGATCTCAGAACTGATCGCCTACTACTGGGCGGGGTCGTATCGCCTGAGAGGTATGCCAGGCTTTGGTCAGACGTTCTACCCAAACGGCAAGCCGCCGAAGAAGGGCGACATCTTCAAGAACCCGCATCTGGCGAGAACACTGAGTGAGATTGCCGAAGGTGGCCGCGATGCGTTTTACAAGGGCGACATCGCGAAGATCATCGATCGGTTCATGAAAGAACACAACGGTTACCTCAGCTACGAAGACCTCGCGTCACACAAGTCGGAATGGGTCGAGCCAGTTTCTACGAACTATCGTGGCTACGACGTCTGGGAACTTCCGCCGAACGGGCAGGGCATTGCGGCTCTTCAGATTCTGAACGTGATGGAAGGCTTCGATTTGAAGGAAGCCGGCTTCGGCAGCGTTACGCACATTCACAACTTCATCGAAGCCAAGAAACTGGCATTCGAAGACCGCGCGAAGTTTTACGCGGACCCGGACTTCAACAAAATTCCCGTCCCGCAACTTATTTCGAAAGACTACGCCGACAAACGGCGGAAGCTCATCAAGAACCGGGCTGCCAGACGATATGAAGCGGGGCCAATCGACGGCGACACCATCTATCTGACCGTTGCCGACAAAGATCGCAACATGGTTTCGCTTATTCAAAGTAACTACCGGGGATTTGGTTCTGGCCTGTGCCCGATGGTTCGAGGAGCCGATACGCGGCTACTTGGTTTCTGTCTGCAGGACCGCGGTGAACTGTTCACGCTGGAAGAAGGCCACTTCAACACTTACGAACCCGGCAAACGACCGTTCCATACGATCATTCCTGCGTTCATTACCAAAGACGGCAAGCCGTTCATGAGTTTCGGCGTGATGGGTGGAGCGACTCAGCCGCAGGGGCATGCTCAGATTGTGATGAACATCGTGGACTTCGGCATGAACATCCAGGAAGCCGGCGACGCGCCGCGAATTCTGCACACTGGTTCGTCGCAGCCAACTGGTTCAAAGATGGAAGACGGCGGAACCGTTTCGTTGGAAACTGGGTTTGATTACGAATCCATTCGACAGCTCGTGAAGCGTGGTCACAAAGTTGGCTACAATGTTGGTTCTCACGGCGGCTATCAGGGAATCATGTACGACGCGAAGAACGACATCTATTACGGAGCGTCAGAGTCGCGGAAGGATGGTCAGGCAGCGGGTTACTGACTGGTAGGGTCCGCTGTGCGGACCAAAGAGAACACAAACGTCCCGATCGTCGCAGGCAAGGTGGTCCGCTCAGCGGACCCTACGGTGGAGAAACTTAATGTCCGATTTCAAAATGATCCCCGACGAACAGGAACTCGCGTCGACTGAGCGTGATCTAAAGTTCTATCCAGCCGATCCCGATGGAGCCGTAACGCTGTCTTCGGAACAGGTCGCCGGATTCAACGAGTCTGGCTACATTCGGCCGATTTCGATTTTTAACGACGATGAAGTCGTTGGTGTTCGAAGTTACTTCGACGAACTACTCGAACGAGTCATCGCCGAAGGCGGTGACAGCTATTCCATCAGCACGGCTCATTTGAAGTACGGTCGAGTCTACGACTTATTGACCGAACCGCGCATCGTCGCCTGCGTGAAAGACGTGCTAGGC
>JBGCDN010000739.1:0-4864 GCA_045105495.1 Planctomycetaceae bacterium | reverse complement strand
GAAACATTTTCGCTCCGACTTCCTCGTCGTACATCTTATACCGCTTGATTTCCTCAGCAGCATTGAAGGTCAGCGGTACTTCATGGCCGGTCGGGTCGCGAAGAACCAGTTGCGGAACCTTCGGCAGGTACTCAGTTCGGTGCAGAATATTCGCCCACGTTGCACCGTCATCGGGCGAACGGAAGACACCGTCGAGTGCGGGAGCGAACAGGGTTTTGTCTTCGGTGTAGTTCGATGAGAACGTTGGGCCGCTGAACAGGAACTTTCCTTTCAGGCCGAGATTGCTCCATGACTTACCGGCGTCTCGCGAACGGAAGACGCCTTCGCCGAACGTGTTGACGTACAACGTTTGATCGTTCGCGAAGTCAGGCGAAAACGTCAGGTTGCCGATGTACTTTCCGTCCAGGTTCAGGTCTGCCGGACGGAACGTTTCGCCGAAGTCGTTCGTGACTCGCAGGCTACCGGTCTTGTCCATCAGATACAGCAGGCCATCGTTCGCGTAATTGGGCGAGACGATGATTCTCTCGGCTCCGCGTCGCGGCGTCATATTCTTCCAGGTTGTGCCTTCGTCGGCAGAAACAAATGCACCTCGTGCAGTCGCGGCGAACACCAGTTTTTGCTTCGCCCCCTTTGGACTGAACGAGAACCCGTTGATGTAGTTTTTGTCTCCGCCGATCGACAGCAGCGTGAGTTCTTTGGTCTTGTCGTTGAACTTCCAGGCCTGCTTTTCCGTCACGCCCAGAATCTTGCGTGGCACTGAGAAGAAGTAGATGAGCCCGTCGTCTTTGAATTCCGGCGAAACACCCAGCTTTCGATACAGCACTGGCTTGCCGACGATCTTCGCCGTGTCGGTCTCTGGCATCGTCGCCCACGATCGGCCTCCATCACTGGAATGGTACAGCCCGGTTGCAATGTCCAGCACAAAGATCGACTTGTCTTCTTTGTAATTCGGCGACAACAGCATGCCGTTCGCGAAGGCTGACGTGATGCCGATGTTCGCGCTGTGCCATGTGTCTCCGTGATCGCTGGATCGCGAGATTCCACTGTTGTAGGTCGCGGTGAAAATGTCTTGCGAATCTTTGCCCGGAGCCGCGTACACGAAGTAGCTCCATTTTGTGTTCCACACGTTGATATGTCGCCAGTATCTCCCGGCGTCGGTGGTCTTATAGAAACCGGTTGTCTTGCCCAGAAAGATTGTCTTGTCAGTGGCGTAGCTGGGTGAGAACACGATCTTGTTGATCAGAATGTTGACGTGATGAACCCAGCGGCTTAGCCCGTTCGATCGCGTTTGCCACTTCTGACCGCCGTCTTCAGATAAGAAGAAATATCCCTTCGCGGAACCGCAGGCGATCGTTTTATCTTCGGCGTAGTCGGGCGAAAGTTTCACTTTGCAGAAGAAGTCACCGGCGCGTTTGAAGACTTCCTTCCACGTTTGCCCACTGTCGTTACTCAGATGAACGGAACCATCTTTCAGCGCCACAACGGCCGTTGTTCCGGCCGAGGACGCATCGAAATCTGCGATCACGGCCGAGTCGAATTGCTTTGCCAGATTTGACCACTTGTTGGTCGCAACGTTCAGCACGTCGACTGTTCCGGTAGCGTAGTCGACCAGTTCCATACCGTTCTTCTTTTTCGGCGTGTCATAGAAGACGCGGTGAACGAACAGTCGGCCGCCGGCAAGCTGCAGCTTGCCAAATGTGATCTTGTCGAACTTCCTAAGCGCCTCCGCGTTTGCCTTGCCGCTCACTTTATGGATCGCGTTCTTCGTTAGCACGTAGAGACTTTGCGTTTCCGTGTAGTCCGTGGCGACGTAGATCGACAACACTTCTTCGTCCGCGAACAGCGATTGTTTCTCCCACGTGCGTCCTCGATCCGAGGATTTGTAGTAACCCGCCTGCGTCGCCATGAAGATCGTGCCGTCGCGAACGAAATCTGGCGAAAACGTGTGCCCAGTAACCAGCGTCCGCTGCATCCCTGCATGCGACTCTGAAAACGTCTCGCCATAGTTCGACGAACGCAAATGAGCCGCCCCAAACTGAGTTGACGAAGAGAACACCAACCCGTCGCTGGAAAACGTCGGGCTGACGTCAAGCGAGTAGATAATGTCGTGCGGAACGTGTGCACGGGCGTTTCCAATGGAAAGCAGCAAAATGGCCGAGCAGATTACGATTGATCGTAGGTTTATCATGGATTGAGCGGGGCTGGATTCTTGGGCGAAAGACCGCGTGTTAAGGAGATGTCGCAACCACTGGTTGTGTAAACCCTTGGAATGGAGATGGCGTCAAATTGTTAACGATTTTCGCCGTCGAGGTTTACAGGTGGTCCAGATCTGACATTACCACCGCATCAGGCAACAATTCGGCTTCACATTCAGAGTTGCGACTCGATGGCAAGACAATTCGTAGTCTCTCTTTTGATGACTCTCAGCCCGGTTTCATTGGCAACCGCCGATGAATCGCTCAAGAAGTCGGTTGCGCCGTTGGTGCAGTCTTCTTGTATTGACTGCCACGATTCAGGCACGGAAACGCGATTGGACTTTAAATCGCTGACTTACGATCTTTCCGATCCGGCGATCGCTGCACAGTGGGAAGGCATCTTTGACCGAGTCAGCGAGGGGGAAATGCCGCCCGCATCGGAACCGCGACCGGATCGCGACAAGACCAACGCTGCAATGACGGCGCTGCGTAAGTCATTGCATACCGCCAGCAAGTTGCGGCAAGGGAAGGCTGGCCGAGTTTCATCGCGGCGGCTGACTCGACTTGAATACGCATACACGATTCGTGATCTGCTTCAGATTGAAGGAACCGGATTCGCCGACGCGTTGGCCGAGATGCTTCCGCCCGAAAGTGATACTGGCGGATTCGATACTGTCGGCGCGACTCAGCGGACATCGCCGTTGCACATTCGTTCTTATCTACAAGCTGCCGATCACGCACTGAACAATGCGATCAAACTTGGAACTCGTCCGCGAAGCATAAAACGCGTCGTCGACTTCCCGAATGCTCCGTACCTGGACACATTCAACAAACGCTCGCTGACAAACGGCGGGAGCAATCTGAAGCAACTGGACGATGCGGTCGCCATGTTTCTTGATCTCGACTACGTCCTGCGGTCGGACAAATGCGGGCTGGTTATTCGGACTGCCGGCTACTACCGAATCACGATGGACGCCTATGCGTATCAAGCGAATTCGCCAGTGACGCTCAAGCTAATCCAGGCCAATCCGAAGCGAGTCGGTGCGAACTTGCTCGGAGCATTCGATCTGGTCCCAGGGAAAACTCGAACGATCGAAGCGACCGTGTTCATGCGGCCCGGCGATTACCTCTATCCCTCGATGCACGTTAAGAACCTGAACACGTGGAACAGGCTAAAGGCTGCGGGTGGGGCTGAAGGCTACAAAGGCGAAGGTGTTGCAGTTAAGGCAATGCACGTGGAGGGACCCATTCTTGACGCGTGGCCCCCGCAAGGCACTCAGGCTTTGTTTGGTGGTTTGCGGCTTAAGGAAGCAGAAGGCCGAAACAGCCAGCGCAATTCTCGAGCGTACGAGCCCCAGCTCACTCGCCAGTCTATCGAACACATGACGGAACTCGTCGCGCGAATCGCACCGCTCGCGTTTCGACGTCCCCCACGCGATGGCGAAATTGAATCGTTCGTTGGGCTAGCTCAGCCGCCGCTTGAACAAGGCCAGGACTTCGTCAACACCGCCCGAATTCCATTGCGGTCGATTTTCAGTTCGCCTCAGTTCCTGTTCTTTGGCGGCGAACCAGGCAAGCTCGATGACTATACGCTGGCGAGCCGTCTGTCCTACTTCCTTTGGAAAAGCATGCCCGACGACGAGCTATTCAAACTCGCGGGCGAAGGAAAGCTCAGTGATCCGGCCGTTTTGCAGCAGCAAGTGGAACGCATGCTGGACGACGAGAAATCAACCCGCTTCGTCAAGGACTTCACAGGCCAGTGGCTTCGTCTTTACGACATCAACGAAACGACTCCAGATAGAAAGATCTACCCAAGGTTTGATGGGTTACTGAGCGAATCGATTGCCAAAGAGACGCGATTGTTTTTTACCGAGCTGATCAAAGAGAACCTGAGTGCCACCAACCTAATTGATTCCGATTTCACGTTCGTCAATCGCCGATTGACCGAGCACTATCAGCTTCCCGGAGTCAACGGGCAGGAAATGCGGAAGGTCTCGTTGCCCTCCAGCAGTGTGCGAGGCGGCATTCTTGGCCAGGCCAGTATTTTGAAGCTGACAGCCAACGGAACATTCACTTCACCGGTCAAGCGAGGAGCGTATGTGTTAACGAGACTGCTAGGTGACGCTCCCAATTCGCCGCCTCCCGACGTCGGTTCAATCGAACCCGACACGCGTGGAGCGACGACGATTCGCGAAACGCTAAACAAACACAAGAATCTGGAAACATGTGCGCAATGCCATCGCGAAATCGACCCGCCAGGATTCGCGCTGGAGTGCTTCGATGCGATCGGGCAATACCGAACCCGCTACCGCGTTGCCCGTGACAAGCCATACGGTGGTTACAAACAGGGGCCGGTCGTCGACGCAAGCGGTGTGACGGCTGACGGTGAAAAGTTCCCAGGAGTGCGTGCGTCCAAACGCCTTCTGCTGAAACGAAAAGAACCAGTCGCCCAAAACTTTATCGAACAGTTGATTGTCTACGCGACCGGTGGCGAAATCCAATTCGCCGACCGAGAGGAGATCGCTGGTATCGTCAACGAAACTCGCGCCGATGGATTTCCGGTGCGTTCGATCATTCATCAGATCGTTCAAAGCAAACTCATGAGGGACAAGTAATGAGCGGTCTGAATCGCCGATCCATGCTGAAGGCATCCGGTGTAGCGTTGGCGT
>JBGCDN010000738.1:0-4182 GCA_045105495.1 Planctomycetaceae bacterium | reverse complement strand
CTGGTAAAGACATTCGAAGACCCAATCCACGGAGCTGTCTGGAGCGGCCCGCCCTTCGCAAGTCAGAACTGGGCCAACCTAACCGCAGCACGGAATGAAGACACGCCGGCTTGGCTGCCGACTTACCGAGATAGCCGTATGGTTCGCTTCACAAACCAACGCAACACACTTGAACCGAACAAACCCTGGGGCCCCATTCGGTCGGTCTATGTGCAATACGCCAGTGACCCGATGGTGTTCTTTTCAACGGATCTTCTGTTCAAAGAACCGGATTGGCTTGTCGGCAAACGCGGTCCGGACGTATCTCCGGAACTACAGTGGTACCCGATCGTTACTTTCCTGCAGGTAGCCTTCGACCTGCCAATGGCGACCTCCGTTCCGCCCGGCTACGGGCACAACTACGCGCCAGCACACTACATCGATGCATGGATTGCAGTGACGGATCCAACGAATTGGAGTGACAAAGATACGCGGTCACTCAAAGCAATCTTCAAAGACAAAATCCCGGCTGGCTTCTGATTGCAGCTAGCAATGGCGAAGCGTACGTCATCTGTTCACAATCTCGATATTCAAGGGAAGATGTCGTCTAAGGTCATCGACTCTAATCTGCTCCCGAACTTCGTTTCGGACTCTCACATTTCTGGTTGGAGTGATGGATGGCTGGAGCACAGAACGAATCACGTTGTCTGTCGGATTGTCAGCTCAAAGGTTACCTCAACACGAGTCATCAAGCGGAATCACAGTGCGCGGTTGAGTCGCATATTGAAGAGTGCAACAAGTGTGAATCCCGGCTCAGACGCTTGATCGATGAACAACCTCCGGTGCTGGCGTCGACCTATAGAAATCGCTCAGCTGAACCAAGCAATGTTGCGGAAGAGACGCCGGTTTTGCATCGCTACGAGTGCATCGATCTCATCGATCAGGGCGGGTTCGGTCTTGTCTGGAAAATGCGAGATCTGCACTTCAACCGTCTTGTTGCTGTGAAGGTCATGAAGGCGCGCGATGTCGGAAACGATCAGCTAAGACGGCGGTTCTTTGCCGAGGCTCAGATTTGCAGTCAGTTGTCACATCCCAATATTGTCCCGGTTCACGACATGGGTGAGCTTCCGGACGGTCGTGGCTTTTACGCAATGAAACTCGTAGAAGGCGATTGCCTGGACCAGTCCATGGCAAGTAACCCAGTCCCGTTGTCTGAACGACTTCAGTTGTTTGAGAGGGTATGTCAGGCGGTCGCATTCGCTCATGAGAAAGGCGTCATCCATCGTGATTTGAAGCCAGCAAACATCATGCTCGGGCGACATGGAGATATCCAGGTGATGGATTGGGGACTGGCAAAGGTTGTGGGTGCGGACAGCCAAACTTTTTCCCCGGAAGTGTGTGAGACGAAGCGACAGGACTCAGATCAAACGGCCCGTGGGGCGGTCGGAACTGTGGCCTACATGGCTCCTGAACAGGCGGTAGATGGCCGCCAGGCGACGACGCAATCCGATGTTTATGCACTCGGTATCATTCTGTTCGAAATGCTGACGGGGGAGCGTTTTGGGAACTCAAAGAACTCCGTCGCAAGTGCTACGGACGAGTCAACCGGCGAAACGGGTTGGAGGCATCCAAAAGAGCTGGATCAAAGACTCGCCGCGCTGATTGCCGGCTGTGTCGATTCAGATCCATCCAAGAGGCCGCAAAGCGGTGCCGAGGTTCTAAAGCGAGTCGTCGAGTTTCGACGCTGCGTTTTGGAGGAAGCCGAGGAACAGAAGATTGAAAGCGAACGCCAGAAGGCCGTCTTGGCTGAGGCCGGAAAGAAGCGTCGGCTCTGGATCGCACTCAGCATCGCGCTGGCACTCGGAATGGCGGGCACTGGTGTCGCCGCCTACTTCACGAATGTTGCTCGCCAAGACGCAGAGACGGCAAGGAAGAATGCGGAAGAGACCGCCACAGAAAACCAGCGGTTAGCAGACAACCGAACTGACGTCATTGAGTTCCTGACCACCAATGTGTTCGGTAAGGCGGACCCGTCGAACGAACCAGATCGTGAATTAAGCTTTCGCAAAGTCCTGGACCTGGCAACGATCGATGCGAAGGAGATGCAGTCCGATCCGGAAGTCAAAGCGGAAATTCTGATCGAGCTTGGCCGGGTTTACTTCAATCTGGGCGTCTATCCCGAAAGCCTCGAGCTGTTTTCACATGCGGAAGGCATCGGAAAAGAACAGCTGGGACCAACGCATCCGTTGTATATGACATCGCTTGATCAAAAGGGCATGGTCTTGTTGCGGACAGAAGACTTCGCTGCAGCAGAACAGACTTTGCAGAAGGCTGTCGATCTGCAAACAGAAGCTCTCGGACGGAATCACGAAGACACCATTCACTCTCTGGCCAAGATGGGCGACCTGTATTCGGGTTGGGGTAAGCCCTTGAAAGCGATTGCCATCACCAAAGACGTCCTCGCAAGGCGGACCAAGCTGTTTGGCCCGAAGTACCGGTTCACCCTTGTATCAATGAACGGACTGGCGTTGTTGTATGATCAGGTGGGGCGAGATCAGGAAGCAGTCGATCTACTGAGGCAGGCCTACGAAATAGCAGTGGAAATTGAAGGCCCCGACCACGTTTACACGATATCGTACGCAAATAATCTCGCGTTGGCCTTGATCGATGTTGGTGGACTGGATGAAGCCGAACTCATTGCGGAGGACGTTTTAGAGGTTCGGCAGCGAGTTCTTGGACAAGAGCATTCCAACACTTTTGCCAGTCGTCACACGCTAGCCCGCATCTGGTTTGGGCAAGATCGGTTTACTGACTGTCTGTCTGATTGCGACGCCATGCTTCACCAGTACACCGAGCCCAGCGTAAGACGAAGCGTTGTGATCTACCTAAAAGCCAAGTGTCTTCGCGAACTTGGACAGCCAAACGAAGCCATCACTGTGGCCTCGTCCGCAGACACTCTCCTCATAGGGCAGCTCGGCCAAGACAATCGCTTCTCAAAGGAGATCAGGACCTTCATTCAGGATCTCAGGAAGTCGCTGCCCACTGAAACGCCGAAATAGTCCGCAAGACAATCGGCGTCAGTTTTCTTCCAGTGTGAGTTAACCATTCCCTCTATACACACGCAGGTATTCAGCGGCGATTTGCTCGGGAGTGAACGCGTCACGACTGGTCCAGGCATGAGCACGATACGATGGCCATTGATCGCGGTTTTCAAGAATCCACGTCAGTTCTTTCAACACATCGCCGGGTTCGAACGGGCTGAACAGTCGTCCGTTCTCGCCATGCCGGATGATCTCTGGAATGCCGCCCATTCGTGAACCGAGAACCGGAACCCCAAAGGCAAACGCCTCCAGAACAACACGTCCCAATGCGTCATGGCAGATGGATGGAGTCACCAGCCAGTCGATTCGATTCATCAATTCTGACGGCGAGGCGAAGCCCATACATTCGAGATGCAGATTTGAAAACTCACTGGCCAGTCGCTGTGGCAAATCGGGCGGGGCGTTTCCAGCGATTGTCAGATGCACCCCGTCAGCAAGCGAACTGTCCGATAGTTTGCGTAGAAGCCAGAAGATGCCCTTGACCGGATGAATGCGGCCCAGAAACCCGAGTCGCAACCGCCTGGATTCTGGCAAACCAAGAGCAGGTTCGGCCGGTCCGCGAAAACTGTTGTGGACGACGACAAGCTGACTTGTTTCCGCGAACAGGCCCGCCTGCAGATGGGCGTTCAGGCAGAACCGACTTACGCCAACAACGGCGTCGACCGCTTGAGTGAATTCTCGAAGAGCCGCCACTACCGAGTGACAATCCTCGCAGACACTTTGACACGGGCCAGTTTGTGGACGGTACATGGTGCCGTTCTGGCAAAGGAATCCGTATTCGCGAACCGTATGCACAAGCCGCGTGCCAGTTTGCCGGATCAGTCGTCCAAGCTGAACTGCCGGGAATCCGTTTAACCAGTTTGTGTGGACGACATCAGGACGTTCGACAGACAGGATCTGCTGAACAGTCGCGATCGTCTCGTCGGGCTCAGCTGTTTGTGAAAGACGATGGATACTGACCCCGTTGTGCTCGGCAATATCACATTCCGAAGTTCGAAGGCAAATCACGCTGGCGTCATGACCCATCACCGATACTTCTTCAGCCAAAGATTGAACTGAAAAGGCCGGTCCGGCCACGCCTTCCGGGTAGTACCGCCTGTTG
>JBGCDN010000737.1:0-2682 GCA_045105495.1 Planctomycetaceae bacterium | reverse complement strand
TTCCGTTTCGGCTCTTACTACTTGACCGCTGGCCATCGATCGATCGAATAGGACGTGTTGACGCACCGGTGATCGTCTTTCATGGTACAGATGATGAAATGGTGCCCGTCGAACATGGTAAGGCGTTAGCCGACGCGGCAGTGGATGGCCGGTTAATCGCAATTTCGGGTGGAAGTCACAACGAGATTCCAACGCTCAAGCTGCGTAAGGAATTGGATGCTATTGCCGTGTCGCTTCGAGCCAGACGGATCGACTAGCCGGAAAGATCTAGCCTGAGTGGTGGCCAAGGTCGCAGGTAGCCCGCAACGGTTCGGCTCTCACCCTTTCCACTCGTGGATCCAGATCATGCCTTCGTCAGGATTGACGATCACGACATGGCCTCGATGCCAATCGCCGTCTGTTTCAGAGGTCTTCTCGCCCCAAGGGATAGTGCCGGTATTCTCCGGAATCTCCCAAATGTGGCGGGCGATGTCCGGATCGACTGGGCACTCAACCCACTCATTGTTCGTTGATCCAAGTAGCGACTTCAGTTGATCTGGTTGCAGTCGAACGGTCAGCGTGAAGTCGCCGTCGTAAGTCATCCCACCATGCGTATTGCGATGTTCGAGGACTTCTGCGTTGCCTGGCAACTCCCAACCGGTTAGGTTCAAGAATGCATGCCGGGGGTGTGGCTCAAGGAGTGGTGCCCAGAAAGGGAACAGCAGATAAGCCGCCAGCAGCAATACTGCGGCGGCGAAAATAAGAAGTGGCCCGCGGACGCTTGGTTCAGCGGCGAGGCGGGCTCTGGAAGCTTCAAAGCCCTTAGGCAGCTTCAGCGGGCTTCACATTCATTCGGCGACCTTTACGGTCGAAGTAGACTGTGCCATCGCAGAGTGCGAAAAGGGTCCAGTCGTTTCCGATGCCAACATTAGCACCTGCATGCCACTTGGTTCCGCACTGGCGAGCAAGAATGTTTCCGGCGAGCACAGATTGGCCACCGAATTTCTTGATACCACGTCGCTTAGCTACTGAGTCACGTCCGTTGCGACTCGAGCCCTGTCCCTTCTTATGTGCCATTGTTCCGCACCTGAATCTATGTGGCGATCATCCGCCTAGCGTTGTTGAAATATATTGAACCGCGAATTGTGATAAACCCGTCGAATCAAAGCAAGTCAGCTCTTGTTCAATCGTCCGGTTGGACCAAGAACCGCGATAAAACCCAGCAAAAGCGGCGATTCGAATGATTTTTGCCGCGATCGGGCCGCGTCGCCAGACAGCTGCTCTGTGTTTCCGAGGTCAAGGTTGATGGACGAGCAAACCAAAGTTCGTCAATCAGTCCGTAGGATTACGCACTTGCGGCGAAACCCAGCAGGGAGAACATCATCCCAACATTTGCTGCCGCACCCCGATGCAACTGGAAGTTGCTAGTCGGGGAGGCCTTCTTTGAGGATTTCTGATGGTGGAGCGTCTGGTCGGGTGATCATCAGTTCCTGAACCGGCGTCTTAACACCTGTTGGCCACTTTACTGACCACGGTTCTGGACGATAAATCCACTGAGGCTTACCTTTGATTCGGAACTCCTGCTCGTCCTGTTCGAACTCATCACCCGGACGCCAGAACCGCTGATACGCCGTTTTCCGTTCGAGAATCGTCTTCCCATCTGGGCCTTTGGCAACTCGATAGCCGTTTGAGAAGCCAGTCATGAAGACACCAAGATAGTCGGTCTTGGGATCGACATTTCGCCAAATCGCAACGCCTTCAATGATCTTTTGATCTTTCGCATCAGCTGCTAGTTCAGGGACGGGCTGGATAGCCTGAACCGAGTTTTGGAGCCGGATGCGTTCGCGTCTGGCGATGGCTGCCTGAACTTCGGGAAGAACCCAATCTCGATAGACCTTCTGGTTATCAGAGTCTTCGGTAATCAGTGTGAAGTGCGGTGCGAACACCATCTTGGCCATTGGATCTTTCGGATTGACCGGCTGGAGAGCTGGATCTCGAAGTTGTCGAATAATGGTCTCTTTGTCGGCATCGACGAAGTATTCCGCGTAGTCTCGTCGGATCCCACGCCAAACCATGTACCAAACCAGCTCTTGGTTTGTCTGCCCGGTCTTTGGATCGCGGACATCGATTCGAATCATGCGAATCGGTTTGTACTGCAGTTCCATCACCCAGAGGTTCGGATACCCCGGCAGGAACAGTTCAGCTGGAGCCGTTCCGTCGGGCTGCTTTTGAGTCGCCCCGGCCATCTCGGCGACGCTGATGGTCACGCCGGTTGATTGAGCGAACCCATCTTTCAGCTGAGCCTCCGCCGACGTGGGCGACGATAATGCGACCACTGTCGCCGCGAAGGTGGCAGTCAGAAAACGAAAAGTGGAAGGCCGCATAGGGTTCTCTCCGGCAAACCGGGTGGGCCAAGGGCTCACTGGTTATGGACAGGAATACGGCGTGGTTTGTCGAAGTGCCGTATTTTTGACTATATCAACGCCAAAAAACCGTGGTCAATAGGATGTTCGGTTACTCAGCCGTTGTGGTTCAGATCCGGTCTGGATGTTCGGATCAGGTGATGCAGAACGGCAACATTTTGGGCTGCGAAATTGGTTTTTAGGGCGCATTCGTGTTGAGACGCTATTATCCCTGCTTCACGGAAACTCTTCTTGAACACTGCCGGCATGCCGATCACTCCAGACGAAATCGAGATCTGCC
>JBGCDN010000736.1:0-4046 GCA_045105495.1 Planctomycetaceae bacterium | reverse complement strand
CAAGGAATGTCTGTTCCTCCACCGGACACCTCGGTCGATATGACCGACGCACTTTGGCGGTTACCCAAATGGGCCTCGGCGTGCGTCACCGAAGTCGGCCGAGCATGGCAATTTGTGTGGCTGGCGTTGCAACGCTTGGTCCAGCCGCCGGAACAGGCGCAGACAATCGGACTCGGACGCAGGCCTTGACGGGTTGTGCTTGGACGGGCGGCCAATCTTGCTGCTGACACTGTCCTTCGGTAGCCTCCGGCATCTCGAACAAGGCTACCCATGTCAATTGCCCATCCCAGCGTGTGTGTCGAACCCGGTTCGTTTGAGCCGGATACACACTTCTATCCTCGTGTGCTAAACGCGCAGATTCACCCGTTGATTCGGCACCTGCTGGAACTTGGCAACGATCGGATCGTGAGTCGCTACTGTCATCTACACCCCGAAGCGGATGAAGCGGCGGTGAAGTCGCTGCTCGCGACTCCGCCCAAGTATTTTCGATGGGGCGGCTGCGACCTGATTCATGTCACGAACGAAGAAGGGCTGCGGAAGGTCGTTGTGATCGAAACGAACTCATGCCCGTCTGGTCAGAAGTCGATGCCCCGCCTCTATGAGTCACAGGAAGAAGCTGGATATAAGACGGTGCTGGAGAAGTCGTTCCTGCCGTTTCTGAAACGACGCAAGGCGGGACCGAAGGGTGAGCTTGCGGTTCTCTACGACAAGAATCTGATGGAGAATTCTGGCTACGCCGCAACGCTTGCCGACCTCACGAATGAATCCGTCCACCTGGTCCCGTGGTACGCTGACGATCCGAACCCCGCTGCGCGATTCAATTCGGAGCACCAGCTTGAGATCCTCGCGAACGACACTTGGGTGCCGATCCGCGCGGCGTACCGCTACGTCACACAGCAACCGTGGTCGCGTATTCCACCGCTTGCGAAGACGATGATCTACAACCCGGTGCTGTGTTGTCTTGCCGGTGGACGCAACAAGCTGGTCGCGTCAAAAGCCTACGACTTGTACAACGCGCAGTCCATGGATTCCGGGCTAAGGATCGATACGCCCGAGACGATCTGGGATGTTTCGCTTGAGGAAGTCCCGCTATGGGTGCGGCGAATGGGTGGCGTGGCGGTTGTAAAGGTCCCTTACTCAAACGCCGGTCAAGGCGTCTACACAATTACGAGTGATGATGAACTCTCAGCCTTCATGGAACTTGATCACAGGTATGACCAGTTCATCGTTCAGGCACTGATTGGGAATTCGAAATGGAGTTCGCAGAGCCAGACCGGCCGTCTGTTTCACGTCGGGACGATGCCTGACAAAAAACTGAACTTGTACGTCGCGGACGTACGTTTCATGGTCACTGCAACACCCGATGGGTTCATTCCAGTCGCCATCTACGCGCGGCGTGCTCGGAAGCCGTTGCGAACAGAACTGGTGCCGGGTGAGGCGTCATGGGACATGTTGGGGACCAACCTTTCGGTGCGGCGATCTGATGGAAGCTGGACAACAGAACCTGAACGACTGTTGCTGGTCGACAGTCGCGACTTCAACCGGCTAGGGATTGGTCTCGATGACTTGATCGAAGGCTACATTCAAACGGTGCTTTCCATTAGCGCGATTGATAGCTTGGCTCAGAGCTTAGTGACCAAGAAGAACAAATTCCGGCGAAGGTTGTTCTTCTCGATGAATGCCGATGCTCAACTCTCAGAAGAGATGATGCCATGACCCACACCAATGCACTGGCACCAGTCAAAGCAACGCGCGTTGAAGAATTGGGAATCGATGACTACCCAACAAATGCGGAGACGCGGCTGCTGGTGGAAGTTGCACAGAATGGACTTGGAGCATCGATTCGTGTGCCGGTCGTTGTTGCACGGGGCCGCAAGCCCGGCCCCGTCTTTGGCGTCACTGCGGCTCTGCATGGGAACGAACTCAACGGCATCCCCTTGATCCATCAACTGCTGGCCCGAGTGAATCTCGGCAAGCTAAAGGGAACGATCGTCGCCGTGATTGTCGCGAACATACCTGGCCTGCTCGCAGAACAACGTGAGTTCACAGACGGCAAAGACCTGAACCACATCATGCCCGGCAAAGACGACGGTAACGTATCGCAACAATATGCCTACGGTTTGATGAGTCGGATTGTTCAGCGCTTCGATTTCTTAGTCGATCTGCATACGGCTAGTTTTGGGCGAGTGAACTCGCTGTACGTCCGAGCCGACATGTCGAATCCGACGACGGCCAAGATGGCTCGACTACTCCGGCCCCAGATTATTCTCCATGATCCGCCATCCGACTACACAATGCGAGGAGCCGTCGCAGAGAATGGAATTCCTGCCATCACTGTGGAGATTCGCGACCCGCACTTGTTCCAGGCAAAGTCGATCCAACGGTCGCTGAGCGGCGTTCTAAAGATTCTCTCTGCGGTGGAGATGTTGCCGCCTCGAAAAGCTGTCGAAGCTCCCGCACCAATCATCTGTGATGAGTCGTATTGGATTTACACCGACCGTGGCGGTTTGTTGAGCGTCCTGCCGGATGTAACGGACATCGTTCGCAAGGGAGAACTCATCGCGAGGCAGTCCAATGTGTTTGGCGACGTCACTCGTGAGTACCTGGCTCCGGAAGATGGTGTGATCATTGGTCGCAGCGTCAATCCGGTAAGCCAGACTGGTGCGAGAATTCTGCATCTCGGGCTTCTTAACTCAGGCGGTAAGTTTGACCCAAATGCGTAATCGAGGAGGCTATTGATGCGAGTTGTGGTCGTCATCAATCGGTTCGCTGAACTCACAGGTCGGCAAACAACAGCGATGCTGATCGCGGCGTTCGTAACACGTGGCCACGATGTGTTCGTTGCTGAAGTTGAGGGGCTGTCTGTCCGTGACGGCGCGTCTGGCATCGAATGCAACTGCGACGTTGTTCCTGTATTGGGCTCTTCGCTGGATTCTGAACATGTCGTCACTCACTTGAAATCAGAGGGCGTTGAAACAATCCAACTCACGGTCGGCGATTTTCTCTTCCTGCGTACAAACCCAGGACGCGACCCGGAACGATCCAGAGAACACGACCGCTGTCTCCAACTCGCCAGTGTGGCGCTAAGTCTTGGTGTTCGTGTTCTGAACAGGCCCGACCAGTTGAATCGGTTCGCCAGTAAGGCCTCATTGTTTGAACTCGATGCCCCCTTTCGGCCCGCCGGGATTGTCACCTCCAGTATTGAGCAGTTGCTCGGATTTGCCGTCGAACGGGACACGGGTTGTGTTGTAAAGCCGCTCATGGGCTCGCGAGGCCGTGACGTCGTCAGACTTACACGTGGTGACTCCCACGCGGTCGACGCGGCGACTGAGGTGATGAAACGCGGCCCAGTTGTTTGTCAGGAGTTCGTCGATTGGGATCAGCCCGGCGACGTACGCCTAGTTGTGCTAAACGGCGAACCGCTTACTGTCGATGGCACAGTCGCCGCGATCCATCGTGTTCCCGCGGAAGGCGAGTTCCGGGCAAACCTCCACATGGGCGGGACCGCCCAACCGATCACACCAGACGCGCCGATGCTGGCTGCCGCAACGCACGCTGCTCAATTGCTGAATCAGCACGGTATTTGGCTGGCTGGGATCGATCTGATCGGGAGCAAGATCATCGAGACGAATGTCTTCAGCACCGGCGGCCTCTTCGACGCAGAACGCTTTTACGAACACGACTTCGTCGGACGGATCGCAGATCAGGCCTTCGGACACGACATCAACGCAACCTCCTGACCCTTGCTTTTACCTCACGGCCAAAGTGCTCCGGTCGCCTCCCCCGACGCCATTTTGTTCGTTCCCGAAAGTGCGTCGGTCCGATACACCGAGGGGTTTTGTGGGCCGAACGGTCGAGTGCCCCGTAAGGTGTTCCCGCTCAAGTGCGGAGCGGCGTCGACAAGAGTCGTAGTACAGTCACGAATACGTGGCGGCAGACTCGGCCACGACTCCACGAGATATCCAAGAGCGGTGCAATGAAGAGACTATGGTTGACCGTTTGAGCAACCTGTCCGCTTCGCAATCGCTTTCACAGGAAGTGCAAAA
>JBGCDN010000735.1:0-2706 GCA_045105495.1 Planctomycetaceae bacterium | reverse complement strand
CGACTCAGTACTTCCACTCGACCGGGCAAGTGAACATTGGGCAGTGCCGAGATCGCTGCTCCTTGATCAAGCTGCCAGCCGTTCTGCTTCAGTTGATCAAAAGCCGCAATCGCAACAGCCAGATTGTTGCCCTGATGTTCGCCAGCCAAGGGAACCGATACGTCACGCCAATCGCGTTGGGGTGTGTTCACGTCAACGGTCGCCGGAACACCCAATTCGGTTGGCGGTGAGTAATGAAACGTCACGTCGTCGCCCAGCTGAATGAGTTCGCATTCATGCTCCGCCGTCCGTGCGTGTATGACAGATCGCGAGGGTTCGTCGGTGACTCCGCAGACAACGGGAACACTCGACTTAATGATGCCCGCTTTCTCGCCAGCAATCGCTTCCAGCGTATCACCAAGGACATTGGTGTGATCAAGACTAATGCTGGTGATCACGCAAACGTTGGGATGACAAACATTCGTGGCATCAAGTCGGCCGCCAAGACCCACCTCAAGGACGGCGATGTCCGCTTTCCGATCGCGATAAAAACACCACGCCAACAGCATCGCAGCTTCGAAGTAGGTCGGAACCAAATCGTCGCACCGTTTAACGGCATCCTGTAGTTCCTGAACCAGCCCAACGATTTCTGTTTCGGTTGCTTCTTCGTTATTGACGGTAAAACGCTCTTCAAACCGCGTGATGTGTGGCGAAGTAAACAACCCTGTCGTCAGTCCGGCGCCGCGGAGCATCGCGGCCAACATGGTTGCTGTCGAGCCCTTGCCTTTGGTTCCAGCAATATGAACAACCGGGATGGCCTCGTGCGGATTCCCCACTGCGGCCAACAAAGATCGCGTACGGTCGAGGCGAAAGTCTCGGGTACGACCGGGCTTTCGCTCGTAGTTGATCAGACCGAAAATCCAGTCGACGGCCTGTTTGTAAGAGGTAATCCGATCAGTCATATCAGACGTCGGCTAGCGGGTTCGAGAATACCACTGGCAGAGTGGCTGCAGTTGTTTCATTTTCGCCAACAATTGTACGCGGTACCTCGATGCACGCAGGCCCAGTACTTCTGAGTAACCATGGTTATGGTCGGCGACGGTCATTCCGGTCACGATGTCTTTGATTGTCACCACATCCCGCGACTCGCCAGCAGCCCGCCAGCGAGCGAACCACATGACAGCCGGATACACCAACAACAAACTTCGCAGCCCTTCCACAAAGGGGGCGTTGTAATAGGCAGGGCCGCAAAAGTGAATCCCCTGAACCTTCACCTTCAGGTATCGCTTCAAGATCTCATCGGCTGTCTCTTCATCTTCAAAGACAAACGGCTTTTCTATATCTGAAAAATCGGCAGCACCAAATTCGCTTCGAACCGCAGGAATGGTTCCCTTGCCTCGCGTGAACGACAACGACGTTTTGAACCGGTTCCAATAGCCCGCAAAACCAGCTTCCGCATCCACCATCGTATCCTGCCGAGTGTACTGCGCGACCAGCATTCGGAAGTGGCGTTTGGCGATACTCCGTGGAGGTTTGATGTCGGTCGGAACGCTTTCAATTGAACCCATTGCCCCGTGAGCGACAAGTTGAAGGAGTTCGGTAATCTGTACGCTGGAAAGCGATTGATAGTTGCCCTGTTCAAGCAGTTCGCAAATCGTAATACATCTGAGAACCGATACGAGCACTGGCACGTTCTCGTCAAGCACCGCATCAATCATGTCGACGAACTGCAGAAAGTCGTCCCACTCAAGCTGTTCGCCCGGCGCGATGAGCGGGGCGTCGAGTTTGCGGTAGTCTTTGGGGACCACTTGGGCAGCGATGTCTTTGAGAACCGACGCTTGCTGTGTGACTGCCGTCCCTTTGTTCTCGACGACCGACGGACAACTAAATCGCAGACTGATCGCGACTTCATCGCCTGCCGGATGGAACGCATACGGATAGATACGGCATGCAAGCGGCTTGGCCGGTTCACCAAATTTCGCGTGGATTCGGCAAAGGCCTTTGTCGTCAAGAAAGACACACGCTCCATCATCTCGATGCGCCAGACGATGTGTCTTGCCTTCCGTCAGAATGATTGGCTTATCCTTCGTCGCGGCTTCCTTATCCCAGCGCTGCCCCTCAATGCGTTTCTTCTCCGCTTCCGTAATCTCAATCACGTGCTGCTTGCAGCAGTCACCACAATTGTGGCAACTCCAGTTTTGGATCGTCGGAAGTTGTAAGTCGATCTTTGGCAACTCGGAGAATCTTTTCTGCGCTGAATTGATACGGATGCCTGGTTGCCGCTTAACCGACTCCGGCCAATGTGTCGGCCACCGACTCCTTGGGTTCGCTGCGAAATCCTACCCAACCGCGAGCAGAGAGTAACGCGATAGGCACCATGAGGGGAGCCCGCATTCGCGTGTTACTCCAGTAAAGCAGATGCACCAGAGTGAACGCCAGCAACATGGAACCGGCCACCAGAAAGTACCACCGCACTCCATCGGGTGATCGCCGTAATGCCGACAGGACAACGCCGAAGAACACGACAACATAAAACACTCTCATAGCCCATGTCACGACGCGAGACTGCTGTTCAACCAGCGGCGTGAAGTTCCAAAGTCGGCGAACCCGAACGACGCACGCAGCCACGAAGCTGGACGGATCAGACCGAATATTGGATTTGGCTCGATCGTACATCCAACGATCAACGGCGACTTCGTCTTCAACATCGACATTCGAGGCAGAGAG
>JBGCDN010000734.1:0-5043 GCA_045105495.1 Planctomycetaceae bacterium | reverse complement strand
TAGGCAAAGACGTTACGAACCGCTTCGTCACCCGCAGGCGTGATCATTCCGATCAGAAGTTGACGTCGCCAATCAGCTGGGATCTTGAGGGTTGTGGTTCCGAGGTCGAAGTTTCCCCACACGGGCGATTGGAATCGAGCTTTTATCTCGATGCTTTCGGCTTCGTTAGACAGTGGTGGCAACACCAGCGGCAGGACGAATTCGCCGAACCCCAGAGCGACATCCGGGTTTTCGTAACGCATCAGAACCGTCATGGAATCCTGAACTTCGACGAACAGGGTGCCCTCAATCAGCTTGTCGGTGTTCCAGTTAAGAACCAGCTCCAACGGGATTGGTGCCTGTGACCGGAACCGAGGATTCTGCCCCACAACGCGCAAGGTCAGGTCTTGCGCGGTGGCGTTTGAGGCCAGAAGGCACGCGAGTGTGCCGAGCGTCAGGCAGATCGATCGCAATGGTTTGCCGAGTTCCAAGAAATGTGTCCTCTGATGATCAGCACGAACACTGGTCCAGTATAAGACTGATGCTCGGTTCTGGTGTTCTTGTCTGTGAAGGTATCTCTCTTCGGCAGGTGGCTCAACGGTTCAGGGTGGCCGATGGTTCAATATCGATACACCATAGCTGCGAAATCGTTTGGCGAGCACGACCAAGTGAGTATCCCGAAATAACCGTTACCTTCCACACATGCGGTTCCTCCAAAGGCTGTCGCGGTAGTGTTTTCCCCCGTTTGTGTTGCCAATTTGGAACACGATCGAAAACGGCGCACTAGCTTTGAGATAGTCCCTTGAGTGCCCAAAATGAGCTTCCAGAACCGCAAGTCAACTCGATACGAACTCGCACAGCCAGAAGAGTTGTCGAGTGTCGTCACAACGGCCGATGATCCGACGCCGATCAAGGTGCGCATCAATAACATCTCCACGGGCGGTTTGCAGCTTGTTGCTCCGAACAGACTTAATAAGAGTGACCGTTTGGACCTGAGCCTTCGGTGCGAGGATGGCTTTTCAGCCAGTGCCATCGCCATTGTTCGCTGGGCGATCATCGATGGGACGGGGTGGATTGCAGGTTGTCAATTTGAACAACCGCTCGAAGCGGCGGACCTCGATCAACTCGCAAGCGTTGGCGTTCTGGATCGCAGGCAACATCACCGCATCCCGACGATGCTGGATGCCCAAATTGCGATTGAGGGAATAATGGGAAGGCAGGCTTGTCAGATTACTGACTACTCAAATGGCGGATTGAACATAGAGACCTCAGTGAGTGTTGTTCCCGGCCAAAAGGCAAGAGTGTCTGTTGGGCACGCCGATCGCCAGGCCCATGTCTACGTTGCTGCTCGATGGAGTGACCCGAAGCTTGGAACTGTCGGCTTTGAGTTCCTTCGAGAAGACGATCGAGAAGCCTTCCTGACGTGTCTGGAAGTTCTTGTGTAGTAGCACTTGGTTGCTTCGCTCTTGTGTTTGGTCGAAGTACATTTTGTTGCAGCAGCGGTGGGTCTGGGGACCTGTTAGCATGTCGTGACAATGTCTGACAGCAATCCTGAAACAGATCCGGAAAACCTTCCGACTCTGCCGCCAACCGACCCCGGCTCCGTTGCAGAACAGCCGACGGTGATTCCGAATGCGACATCGACCGCTCGAACGACAGCCATTCCTGCGCTGGATGGCTACGAGATTCTTGATGAACTCGGACGCGGCGGGATGGGTGTTGTCTACAAAGCCCGCGACACGAAGCTTGATCGCACCGTGGCGTTGAAAATGGTCCTTGGAGGGAAATTCGCGTCTGACGACGAGATTCAACGGTTCCGAATTGAAGGCGAAGCGGCGGCTCGGTTGGATCATCCAGGTATTGTTCCCATCTACGAAATTGGGGAAGCCGACGGCAACCATTTCTTCTCTATGAAATTCATCGACGGTTCGGCGTTGGATGACAGGTTGGACGACTATCAGTCTGATGAAAGGAAAACCGCCGAACTGCTGATCAGCATCGCGCGGGCGGTTCAGCATGCTCACCAGCGAGGTGTTCTTCATCGTGATCTAAAACCAGCCAACGTCTTGCTGGATGAAGACGGAAATCCGTCCGTGACCGATCTTGGACTCGCGAAACGGATGGATGGCGAAAGCGAGCTCACTCAGACCGGGCTAATTATGGGGACGCCGGGTTTCATGGCTCCCGAGCAGGCTGCAGGGCAGAAAGATATCACGACGGCTGCCGATGTCTTTTCGCTCGGCGCGATCTTGTATTGGTTGATTACTGGTCAGGCTCCGTTCAAAGGAGAAACCGCGGTCCAGACTGTCATGAGTACCATTGAAGGCGAAACTCCTTCGGCTCGTGATACTATTCCCGACGCAGATTCGGATCTCGATCTCATCTGTCAGAAGGCCATGCATAAGGATCCACTGCTGCGATACAGCTCTGCCGCAGCGCTTGCGGATGACCTCAAGGCTTGGCTTGATGGAGAGCTGCTCAGCGTTAAGGCACCAACTGCGTTTAGTGTTGCGTCGCTTTGGATTCGAAAGAACCTGCGTACGGTACTGGGAGCATGTGTCGCTGGTGTCGTAGGTGGAGGCGGAGTTGGTGGGCTACTGCTGATGGCCAACCTGAGAAACGACGCCGTTCATGAATACCATGTTCAGGAACTTGGCCCGGCTGCTCAGACATGGGTATCGTACTTTATTGGGTTGCGGAACCTCGGGGCCGGCTGGCAGTTCAGTCAGCTTCTTATGGTGCCGACCATCGCTGTCGCAGCGTTTCTTTGCGTTCTGCTTGTTCGTCCAAAGACTCGGGAAGCCAACATCGTTGCCAGCGCGACGTGCGGGTTGGTGGCGGGGATACTGATCTTCTTAACCAGCGCGGGGTGGACAGTATCCAGCGAGTACTCGATCGAGTCAGGGCGGAAGGATTTGGACCTGCTGTCGACAGCGATTTGGTTCGAGACTGAAGGTGAACGCGAACTGGCTAAGCAGTCGTTAATTCGTCGGTACCCCGGTCTCGCTGAGATGGATACGACGACGCGAAAAATTCGTACCAACGAGATGGTTCTCCACGACCTGAAGACGGGCATAATGCCGGGGTTGTGGATGGGTGTTTTGGTTTCGCTTTTGTTCTGTGCAGTCCCTCTAACAGTGACGACGGTGTTCTCAGGGATGCTCTGGCAGCAGGGCAAGCGCGGGTGGGAATGGTTCGGAATGACATGGGAACGCGGGGCCTATTGCCTCGTGTTCTTCCTACTCGTCTCGTTTGTTTTTCAAAGGCACGGCATCAATCCGTGGATACTGATTATCGGGCTGAGTGGCATTGCTTTCGCCTTGTACCTTGCGGTCAAAGAAGCCCATTGGTTTTGGCGTGTGGCGGTCATTCCGGTTCCGTTTGTTGCGATGTTCGCCGTCGTAAATGACTTGAACGTAATGCAAAACGCGGATCGCAAAGCCGGCGCGGTCATGGCCGATGATGAGCTTCTTGAGCAGGCTCGGCAGATGGATCGATGGCTTGTGAATCACGAATCCGGCATTGGCCGGTTCCGAGCGGCCATCGCGTGGCTCTATCTCGGTAACGAAGATCGGTACAAGTTTCATTGCCGCAAGGCGCTCGCAGCGTTTGACAATGCTTATGAACCCGAGGTTGGAAGTCGCCTGGCGAATATGTGTTTGCTGAGAGCGGACCTTCAGGATCCCGAGTCGTTGTCGTTAATGTTCGAGCTTAGCGAGTCTGCTTCGACCTTCGAGTCAGCCGTCGGCTTTCGCTGGTTCGCCACAACCCGAGCGTTGGCGGAGCTTCGACGTGAGAATCCACGCGCGGCGATTGAATGGAACGAGCGATGTCGAATCGACGAATCTGAAGCGACCGTCGAGAACGGCTATCGGCATGCGAGGAGCCATGTAATTGATACTCTTGCCCACTTGGCTCTTGAAGACAACGTGGCTGCCAAAAAGAGCCTCGAACTGGCGCAATCGGCTCACCTTATGACCAGGACGCCAGCAATCGCAGATGGACACGATGACAACTGGGTCAGTTCGTTCGTGTTCCAGATTCTTGAACGCGAAGCCGTTTCTGCGATGGAATGAGCGTTCAGAAGCGGAGCTGTTTTCGTCGAAGTACCTCGTGTCAACTCGTCACGAGAGAGCCGATCGTTGGCATCGTCGAAACCACGGCGATAAACTAGTGGTCCTGCCTCACTTGAATTGAAAGACGCTCATGTCCACCCAATCCCGCCGTTCTTTTCTTGCCTCTTCCGTTGGTGCAACAGCTGCTATCACCGGGCTCTCTCGAGTTGTCGCTGCTCCGTCTGGCACATTTGCCGCTCAGGACAGTCAGACGATTCGCATGGCTGTTATCGGAACCGGTAGCCGAGGCGGTGGGCATGTGTCTGAACTGCTCGGACAGCCGAATACAGAGGTCGCTGCGGTCGTCGATGTCGATAGCAGTCGTTCGGGCGAGAAGGCGAAGAAGATTGAGGACTACTACAAGAAAAAGAACCGAAAGGTACCGCCAGTAAAGTCGTACCGAGACATCCGCGATTTGCTTGAAGACGAGTCCATCAACGCTGTCAGTGTGGCAACCCCCAACCACTGGCACGCGCTCGCTGGCGTTTGGGCGATGCAGGCTGGCAAAGATGCGTACATCGAAAAGCCGGTCTCGCACAACATTGCTGAAGGTTCTGCGTTAGTCGCGGCGGCTCGAAAGCTTGGACGCATCTGTCAGGTCGGAACGCAATGCCGTTCCAGCAAAGCCGTAATTGGTGCCATGGAGTTCATTCAATCTGGCGGTATCGGTGAAGTTAAGTTCGCCCGCGGCCTCTGCTACAAACGCCGGGCGGCTATCGGTGCACTCGGCGACTATCCGGTTCCAGACAACTGCGACTTCGATCTTTGGAGCGGACCTGCAACGCTGACCGATCCAAAGCTAACCCGAGGCCGATTTCATTACGACTGGCACTGGCAACGACACTACGGCAACGGTGAGCTTGGCCGCCAAGGCCCGCACCAAACAGACATCGCGCGCAGGGGGCTTGGTGTTGATCGTGACCCGAAGCACATAATTAGCTACGGCGGC
>JBGCDN010000733.1:0-3477 GCA_045105495.1 Planctomycetaceae bacterium | reverse complement strand
GAAATCAAGAGGTTCAAGCCTGTCGTTTCTCGATATGCCGATGGAACCGAAGTCGAAATCCGCGACAAGAACGGGACTGTGCTGGAAGTTCAGCCTGAGCTCAACGTCGAACGCACAATCCGGTGGCACAGCCTTCGCGATCTGTGGGAACCGCAGCCCGCGTACCAACTGACCATTGTTCTCGCGACCGACGACGCTGACGCAGATGTCGTAGCGTTCGATACCTCAGGCGGAAAGAACTCTCTCGGCGATTACTTTGAGAACCCAGAGCGGCTCGCGCCGGGAACCTACGACCCGGACTTCGAACCAACTCTCTCTGGCCCAGGCGGCCCACCTCCAGAACCTGCTCAGGCCCCAACCGGCGAAGAGAAAAAGGAAGATGCCGACAAGAAAGCGGACGAACCGGAAGGTGAAGAAAAGGAAGCTAAGACCGACGAAGCTTCAGAAACAAAAACTGAGAAGTCAGACGACAAGACTGAATCAACGGAAGCCAAGAAGGAAGACGCAAAATCTGACGACAAGAAGTCTGAAGAAGACGGCGACTGACCGGCCCGTGGCCATCTAAAACTGCATCGATTTGACTGCGTCAAGAAAGTCTTGACGCAGTTTTCTTTTACCTCTACGTTGCAATCCCAAACGCGAGATTCCTCGCACCTCACACCTCCCCTCTCAAAATCTCCCTCCCGATTTAGCCCCGCACAAGGTCTGTTGCGTGTGCTTGTCGCGCTCTCTCCCGAGCGAGTGTTTCCGGAAAGGATTCCCCGATGAAACAACTCAGCGTACTTTGCCTTAGTTTGGTTCTTGTCTTTTCACTCAGTGGATGCTGCTGCGGCCTCTTCGGACACGGTGGCGGCGGCTACGGTGCTGGCTACCCTTACGGCGGTGGTGGCTGTAACAGCTGCGGTGGCGGCGGACTTGGTGGCGGTGCCTTCTACGGCGGAGTTCCAGCAGGCGGTGCAAGCCCGTGCGGCCCCGGCGGATGTGGCGTGCAATACCCATCCGGATCACTCTACGGTGGCCCTTCAGCAGCCATAAGTGCCCAAGGCGGCCCGGTCGCTTTTGCACCTGCCACCTCGATCGGCACATTCTAAATACACGCAATCCAAATCGGATTCCGGAACAAAACGACCGCGCGAAAGTGCGGTCGTTTTTCCATGCGCGGTGACTCTGTGGGTCGCCACTGTGTTCGTAATTCCCACAAGTGCTGCTTTCTCGGTATCATGGTTCTCCCATGATGATCGCCCGCCTCTTAATCTTCCTGACCCTCACTACTGCGACGCCGCAGAATTTCGGTACCGCTCAGGAGAGAACGGGCGAGACGCAGGCCGAGCCTCGACGCACCGACATTGCTTTCTTCGAACAGAATGTCCGCCCGCTGTTGGCTTCTCATTGTGTGAAGTGCCACGGCCCGGCGAAGCAAGAATCGAACCTCCGACTTGATTCGCGAGAAGCCATCTTGACTGGTGGTGACTCGGGACCAGCGATCACTCTTTCGAAGCCCGATGAGAGCCTCATACTGAAGGCCCTTCGGTACGAAGACTATGAGATGCCACCTGCTGGGCAGCTGGCTGCCCGCGATGTGGCTAAGGTTCGGCACTGGATTGCATCGGGAGCCGTTTGGCCAGACAACTCTCCCATCCGCGAAGCCGCAAAGCAGATTACAGAGGAAGACCGCAATTGGTGGGCATTTCGTCCGCTGGCCCACCCCACTGTCCCGCCAGCTTCCATCACGTCTTCGACAAACGGCAACGAAATCGATCGTTTCGTTCAAGATGCTTTGCACGCAAAAGAAATGAAACCGGCTCCACAGGCCACGCCTGCCAAACTGATCCGACGCGCGTTCTTCGACGTCATTGGCCTACCGCCGACTCCGGCTCAGATCGATGCATTCATCGAAAACGACTCGCCGGACGCGTGGGAAGAACTCATCGACCAACTGCTCGCAAGCCCCCACTATGGCGAGCACTGGGCGCGGCATTGGTTGGACGTGGTTCGCTATGCGGAATCGGATGGTTGGAACCAGGACGCTTACCGTCCACACATCTGGCGGTACCGCGACTACGTTGTGAACGCGTTCAACAACGATAAACCGTGGCCAGAGTTCGTTCGTCAACAACTCGCGGGCGATGAAATCCCAAACGACAATCCTGAGAACCTCGCCGCCACTGGCTACCTGCGTCTCGGCATTTACGAATACAACCAACGCGACGCTCGCGGTCAGTGGGACGACATCATGAATGAGATGACCGATGTCGTTGCGGACACGTTTCTCGGCGTCAGCATGGCGTGTGCGCGGTGTCATGATCACAAGTTCGACCCCATTCTCCAACGCGACTACTTCGCCCTGCGAGCCTTCTTCGAACCCATCGAATGGCGCGACGACCTGGTCTATGCGACGGATGCTCAACAGGTCGAATTCGAAACCAAACAAGCCGCTTGGGAGAAGAACGCTGCACCGGTTCTTGCAAAGATCGACGCGTTGCTGAAGCCGTATTATGACCGCAAATGGAATTCGACGGTCGATAAGTTCCCGCTTGAGATTCAGGCGTGCTTCCTCAAGCCAATCAAGGAACGCAACTCGTGGGAACACCAGATGGCGTACTTGATTGCTCGCCAGTTTGAAGATGAAGCGGGTGGTCCGCTGAAGACCATGAAGAAGGCAGACAAAGCGGAATATGAACGACTGAAGAAGGAACTTGCGAAGATCGACGCCAAACCAAAGCCGCCCGCAAAACTCATGGCGGCAACCGACTTCGGCGGCATACCAGCGACGACATTGATTCAGGATACTGATGATGCGGTTGAACCGGGGTTCCTGTCCGTCCTTACTGAAGTACGAAGCGCCCAACGCTCTTCAAACTCCGTAGCGGAACTCGTCAAGAGTTTCGGCACAACCAAGGCGACCCGGCCGAAAGTCTTGACGACTTCCGCTACAAAAAAACGCAAGAGTACCGACGGATTCGAACCGTCTCACCCGAGTGGCCGAACGGGAACCGGCACGGGACGTCGCACGGCTCTGGCCAACTGGATCTCTGCCCCGAAGAACCCACTGACCAATCGTGTCATCGTCAATCGGATTTGGCAGTACCACTTTGGCCGCGGTCTCGTCAAAACTCCAAACGACTTTGGAGAACAGGGACAACGACCAACACATCCACAGCTTCTCGATTGGCTGACGAATCAGTTCGTCAAGGACGGTTACAGTTTCAAACGGCTGCACAAGCGGATTCTCATGTCAGCCACATGGCAACAATCGGCGACCCACCCGCAAGCGAAACGCTACACGGAACTCGACCCCGGCGAAGCCCTGCTCTGGCGAGCCCCCATCCGTCGCCTCGACGCCGAACAAATTCGCGACGCTATGCTGGTCGCCAGCGGAGAACTCGAACACAAAACGGGTGGCCCAAGCGTGGATCTCAGCAAGCCTCGTCGATCGCTTTACATCAAGAGCCTCCGCAATCGGCCTGATAAGTTCCT
>JBGCDN010000732.1:0-5950 GCA_045105495.1 Planctomycetaceae bacterium | reverse complement strand
GACCACTGCGTCCGGTTAGGTCCATTTGACTCAACTTAGATGTAAGGTGAGCGAATAGTCGTAGTAGGGTGGGCATCGCCCACCAGCTGAAGCAGGGTAAACGTTTAGTTCTGGTATCCGAGGATAGCGAAGAGTCGTAAGGGTTTCCGAGTAAAGCTGCGTATTCTGGATGCGAAGTTGCTGGTTTTGTTCAGCCGCAGGAAATTCAGGGCGGCGTTGCGAACCGTCGCCAGGTTCTCCGCAGCCGAGCCACTGCAGATCGTGCAACGGTCCTCATCCATCGTCTCGTCACGGACGTAATGCAAACCGTTTTCGATCGAGCCCCAGTGCTCGCGTGACAGACGCAGCAGACGTTTCGCATCGGCCTGCTTCCGCGAGAGTGACGTCACGTAGTACGCGACTTCGCGTTCCCGTTTACCGCGTACGTAGCGTTCGCGAATCACCCGGCAAACTTGTTGAACTCCGGGCCAGCCAACATGGTTATTGAGCAGTGTTGAACTCCGCAACGTGCGAACCTCGAGACGTCCGTGCCCCTTCGTTACGTCGCGGTGTTCATCGCGATCCGCATCACGCCGACGCTGAGCGTAGGGGGGAAAAGGCCGCTGGCAAAGCGGCGAATTCATGCGAAATATCCTGCAATAGCGTCGGTTGGTTCTCTTTAACGGAGAAGAAGTAGTCACCTCCTTCCGCGATAATCGCTTCGCTCAAGTCGCGTTGGCAAAACGCCGCATCGCCGACAATGACCGTGTCTTTGAGAACCAGATTCTTCAGCAGCGACAACGCTGTCTTGTGTTCGTTCGTCTCATTGGGAACACGCATCTGCGAGAGCACGCAACCGCTCTTATGATCAACCGCCGCCAGCAAATGCACGGCCGGTGAAAACTGCCGAAGCGAACCTCTGAGCGTCTTGCCGTCGAAGCTGACCGCACGCAAAGATTCTTCCGAATCGACACCAAGACACTCTGTCATCCAGTCTCTGATGACGCGTTCGAACTCGACCGGGTCGAGCCTCAAAAACAGTTCACGAAAGCAATCCTGCTTTGGGGGCCAGCGTTTGAACCCCATCCAATGGCAGACGTCAAGTGGCAAATCGTCCAGCCATTCCGCGAGGCCAACCCAGCCTCGACATCCACATAAAAACCCACAAACAGCGGCCGTCAACATAGCCTTCAAAGGGTGACGTCGTCCTTTACGCCCGCGAGGGTCAGGAACCAGAGACAAATAGTAGTTCTCCGACTTTCCGAAGTACGGAAAAGACATCTCAGTCTTTCCGCTGCCGCCGTAAACTGTTTGGAAACAGAAGCGATACGGAAGTTTGCGCTCACTGAAACCGGAACTCCAGTTTCTCGATTCGCCTGACCATACGACTTGGCGAACAAAACATGCTGACCTCGTGCAATCAGGATACTTGCCCCCGGTCTGCTGCCCGAAAAGTCCGCGAACAGTTCGTCAACAATCCGATGTTCGCGTGAGCCGAATTTCGTCGGCGGCTTATCGCCGCTTGGTTTCTGCTCTTGGGCCAACACAGTACACGCTGCCATCACCACAAACGCCACGCGGACACTCACTCTCATTGATCTCAGATTCAACTTCAGTTTCACCAATCGCATGCTCGCACCTTCACAACCAGATGAGTACTGCCATAGACCAGCCACGCAAAGACTGCACAGTAAATCTCGACGGAGGCACTTGTTCCTGACGCGCATTCCGCGAGTTTTGGGTGAGACATTTCTTGATTCATTTGCATCAGAATGCGTCCGCTTTAAGGCCAACAACGGAACTGTCGACCAACAGTGCGTGACGTGAGGCAATCCGTCTTGCCCAGCCAGTAAAGTGGCTATTTGTCCAGTCAGTAGTGACATCGAAACCGCGATTTGCTTTCGCTGAGGTCGCTCCGCGGTTAGCCTTTCTATCTGCAGGTTCTCTGCTTGGTTGCCTGGCCTCACTCCCGAAGCCGGGCCTATTCACATTCGTGAAACCCAGAAGGAGATGAGATGCTGAAATCGCGGTCCCGTTCTGCCCGTTCCTTCCGCCGCCGTGCTCAAAATCGCATGGCAGTCGAGCGACTCGAAGATCGCTCGTTGCTCGCCGCCTATGGATCGATCGATGACATCGTTGTCGATTCAGATTCTTATGCTGAAGATCAGATTGTTGTTCAATTCGATACTGGTTCTGAATCCGGGTTTGTTGCCCCCAACGAACTACCACTACCTGGTCTGAAGCTGGGTGATTCTCTTGGAGCTGATGGGCTCTACGAAGTTTATCTCGACGGTAACACCACTCCCGAACAAGCCGTCGCGGCGTTCGAAGCTTCTCCAAACGTCTCGTTCGCACATCCGGACTTCGACGTCCAACTCACCGCGATTCCGAACGATCCGGCCTTCTCCAGTCTGTGGGGCCTCAATAATACCGGACAATCCAATGGCGTCGAAGACGCCGATATCGATGCTGTTGAAGCCTGGGACATTCGAACCGATGCATCATCGGTAGTGGTTGCCGTTATCGACACTGGTATCGACTACACGCACCCCGACCTTGTCGACAACATGTGGGTGAACGCTGGCGAGATTGCAGGCGACGGTGTCGATAACGACGGAAACGGATATGTAGACGACATCTACGGCTACGACTTCATCAACAATGACGCCGACCCGATGGACGACCACTATCACGGGACCCACGTCGCTGGCACGATTGGCGCTCAGGGCGACAACGGTGTTGGTGTTACTGGTGTCGCGTGGGATGTTCAGTTGATGGCGTTGAAGTTCCTCGGAGCCAACGGCAGCGGCAGCAGCAGCGGTGCGATCGCGGCAATCAACTACGCAGCGAACAACGGTGCCGATATCGCCAACAACAGTTGGGGTGGAGGCGGCTTCAACACTTCACTGCAAAACGCGATCAACAACTTCGTCGACAATGGCGGAATCTTCACTGCGGCCGCCGGCAACCATGGCGGTAATAATGACGAAGGTGGCTTCTACCCAGCCAACTACAACAACGTCATTTCAGTGGCTGCTTCGACACGCAACGACACCAAGGCTGGTTTTTCCGGCTACGGAGTAAACACCGTCGACATTGCCGCCCCTGGCGCGTCGATCCTTAGCACGACGCCTAACAACAATTATCGGTACTTAAGCGGTACCTCAATGGCCACGCCGATCGTTTCCGGCGCGTTCGCAATTCTTGCGGCAGAGTTCCCTGAAGATACCAATCAGGAACTTATCGATCGCATGATGGAAGCGGCCGATCCGGTTCTCACTCAGTACACCACTTACGGTCGCCTGAATCTCGACGCTGCAATTGGTGACGGTGATGACGACGAGCCGCCAGCCGACACCACGGGCCCCAAAGTAAATAGCGCTGTCTGGGACGATAACGTGGATGCTGTTGTCGTCACGTTCAGCGAAGCAATCGATGTGACAACATTCACCACGGCTGATGTTGATCTCACCGGACCGAATGGTTCGATCGCGATTGATTCTGTCAACGAAGTGGGTGTCGACGGAACCACCTTCGAAATTACCTTCGCCGCCCAGAACGACGTTGGTGGTTATTCCATGGACATTGGCCCCGACATCTCTGATGTGGCGGGGAACACCATGGACCAGGACATGGACGGCAGCCAGGGCGAAACCCCTGATGACGTCTTCATGACCACCTATGAAATCGAAGGCAATGCAGTATTTGAATGGTCCGGCGATGTCGCACTTCGCGATGCGACACGTCGTCGGTGGAGAACCCGTTACGGTAGAACTGTCGTTCGCTTCGACATTGGTGAAGACATCACCATCGGCGATCTCGACGTCCAGCTTACGCTGAACCATACGTGGGACAGTGACCTTGCGATCTACCTTGTCGGCCCCGGTGGAAACTCACTCCTGTTTAATCGCCGTGGAGGCAGTGGCGACAATGTCTTCGCAACCTTCGATGACGAAGCATCAACCGCCATTGCCGACGGAGCCGCTCCGTTTGATGGTTCGTACCGACCAGATTCGTCGCTGTCCGTTTTCGACGGTGAATCAACGCAAGGTAGTTGGGCGGTGTATATCTACGACCTCGCCCGCGGCGACACCGGTAACATCACCAACATCAAGCTGTTCGTCACACCGGAGAATGGCGGCGATGCTACGGGCTTTGACTCTGGAGCCAGCAGCGATGCACTTGGTTCCGCAGACATCGCCTATCAAGCCCCTCCGGTAGAAGAAGATTCTGTCTTCGACACCGTTGCGATTACACCGCGGCAGTTAGTTTCCGCAAGTGTCGCTGAACCAATTGCAGAGCAAACTGAAAGCAGCGACTGGCGAGACGGCCTAACGGACTCCGAACCAAGTTCCGTAGATATCGTCGATTCAGACCTCGTATTTGCTACTGCCGCATCAGAAGGCGATCTCGAACTGTTCGACTAACCCTTCTGCTTCAATGCTAGCGAAACGACAGCCACAGGCTTTTGCCTGTGGCTGTTCTTGTTGATACCTGCCGCTTCCTCGGGCTACTTCAGTTGACCAATTCGTTGCCTGCGAGATCCAGAATCTCATCAAGATCTGCGAAGAACCAGTCCTTGGCACCTTCACCAGTCAACTGGTCGGCGTCCGAGTCGTTGCTGACGGTTGTTGGTGAAAGAAACGTGGTTCCATTAGCTCGTGTGGTTCCCGAACCATCGCGGAGGTTGGCCACCCGGTCGGCGAACGCACGAGTGGAATCCCATTCAGCAATGACATCGGCAAGACGAGCGATGTCGTCTTCCCATGTGGTGGAGCCAGCAACGAGGATATCGTTTTGGCCATTGCCATTCAGCGAATCAGCCCCGTCACTCCCGATCAGAAGATCGCGTTGATCTCCGCCGTTGAGAGAATCGTCGCCAGGACCACCAACAATCGCATCGGCGAAGCGACCGCCTTTCAACGTGTCTGCTCCGCTATTGCCGTACAGCGTGTCGGTTCCGCCACCACCGACAATCGAGTCGTCGCCGCCGTTGCCAAACACAATGTCCTTGCCACCGCGTCCGAACAAGGTGTCATCGCCACCACCACCGACGAGCGTATCTGCGTTGCCTCCACCAAAGATAGAATCGTTACCGGAACCGCCGTCGAGCGAATCGTTGCCACTGGCCGCGAAAATCGAATCGTTACCGATTCCGCCCAGAATTGTGTCATCACCTTCTTCGCCGGTAATGGAGTCGTTTCCGCCTTCGCCGAGAACACTGTCGTCGCCACTGCCGCCGCCGAGCTCGTCGTTGCCCTCGCCACCGACAACGGTGTCGTTACCAACAGAACCTCCAAGTGTGTCGATACCGTCACCGCCAACAATCGAGTCGTCGCCGCCCCCACCGATGACAGAATCGTTGCCGTTGCCACCATCAATCTCATCATCGCCTGCATTGCCGCGGATAGTGTCGTTGCCGATGCCGCCGTTGAGCGTATCGTCTCCGTCCCCGCCGATAAGCGAATCGTCGCCTGCATCGCCATGGATCTCGTCGTCACCTGAACCGGACAAGACCGTATCGTCCCCATCGCCCGCAGAAACGACGATCGCCCTGTTCACGTTCTCTGCGGACAGTTCGTCATCACCTCCCAGCAGTTCAACATTGATTGAATCAAACGCACTGTTGGAGAACGTCCATTCTCGAGTGTCCATCGTAACGACGGTCGTCGCTCCCAACTGATTGATGAGAACATCATCAGTTTCGCTCGTTCCGCTGATGTTGAGAACGGCCGAATCGATGAACACATCGCCCTTCTCAAGCTTGGCGAGGAAAGCATAGCCCGCGTCATTTCCAGATTCTCGAATAACAGCCGTGAAGATGCCGGTCGATTCCGCTTTGAACTCAACGGCAACACCAACACCGTCGAGATCGCTACCAATCGAAACGCCGGAGGGATCGAAGACCTCGACAATAGGAGTTGCGTTTGTTGAACCAATCTCTTCGACTGAAAGCCGAACCAACTCGTTC